>CAZLYE010000001.1:0-5255 GCA_964562865.1 uncultured Binatia bacterium (SeqCode)
TCCTGCTCCCAGATGAAGTTCGTTCCCCAGTGCCAGCGCTCCCTGAACTCGTCGCCGAAGAGGGCCTTCAGCTCGAACCCCTCCGGACGGTTGCCCTCGCGGTGCTCCCACTCGAAGTACGCCGTCGGATTGCCGAGGATCTGCCCCCACTTGGCGAACGCGTAGCGCAGCTCGAACGCCTGGTCGTTGAAGACCCGGCCCGAGTCCTCGTGGGTCTGGATCAGGTAGAAGTCGAACTGGAAGCGGTGCGGGAGGCCGATCTCGATCTCCTGGCGGTGCTCGTAGGTGTTCGGGCCGTGGCGCTCGACCTCGGCGCGGAGCCAGTACTCGAGGTCGACCTGCCAGGGCGGGATGACGTAGATGCGCGTCGTCGGGAAGCGGCGGTGCGCCGTCCACCGCGGCTGCTCGTTCGGCCCGACGAGCTCGTCCTCGCGCAGCTCGGGCGCGGGCTGGCCGACCACCTCGATCGCCGGCATCTCGTCGACGCGGAGACGGCTGCCGCCACCGGTGCCGCTCGGCGGCGGGGGCGTCTCGGCCGCCGGCTGGTCGCCGGGCTCGGTGCACGGGGTGGACGCGTCCCCACCCGCGGTCGCGTCGGCCGCACGTGCGGGGAGCGGGGCGTGGAGGAGGAGCCCCGCCGCGGCGAGGATGGCGAGGGGGGGGATGGAGCCGTGGCGTTCCGCGCGGGGACGTTCTCGCATGGCCGGCTCGATACGCCGGCGCGGGCGGCTGCCATAGGGTGAAAACCCCCAAGGAGTCCGGGTGGTCCGCGGCGTGGCGACGCCGTGCGCGCGGCGACAGGACCGGGCCGGGACGGAGCCCTACGAGGTGGATGCGCGGACTCGCCGGATCACTGACAGGCGCAGTCGTACCCGCACGCGCCGGTTTTCGGGACGCCCCCGCACGTCATCCCGAGCGGGCAGGTGCCCCACTTGCAGAAGTTGCACGTCAGGCCGCTCAGGCGAGGATCACCACACGGGATCGAGGCGCCGCTGCAGCCGCACGCCATTCCCGTCGTCGTGCAGATCATCCCCTGCGGACAGAGGGCTTCGGGAGCGCAGCTCCCCATGCCGCCGAGGCCGCAGTTCGCTCCTCCGCAATAGGCGGCCGTCGCCACGGGGCACGTGCTGGTGGTGGTGGTCGTCGTCGTGATGGTCGTCGGCGGCGACGTAGTGGTCGTCGACGTCACGGCGCAGCCGGTGGCGCCGCAGGCGTCGGAGCAGCTCGCGTAGCTGCCGACGCATGCGGTGCCGCCGTTCGGCGCCTTGCAGTGCGCCGCGTCCCGCTTGATCTTGCACGTCGTACCGCTCGTCCTCGTCACGCAGCACGTCACCGCGCCCGCCGGCTTCCCGCAGGTCGAGTGCGCCGTGCACCGCTTCACCGCGCCCTTGTAGCTCTCGTTCACGAGAGTGAGGTTCACCTGCTGGACCGCACAGCTCACGTAGGCGCCGTGGCTCGTCGCCCCGGCGCAGTCGCAGTTCGCCGCGATCGCCGCCCGCGCGTTGGCGACGTCGGTCTTGTCGGGGTCGGTCGACGGGTCGCACTTGGCGTGAGCGGGCGGTGCTCCCATGACCACGGCGAGGAGCACCGCCAGCGCTCCGAGCACGAACGTCCAGGCCCGCCTCGCGTCCATGGTGAGCCTCCTTCCCCGTGGGGGCGCTCCCGTCGAGCGAACCGATCGTAGATCCGCTCGTGTGCAGGGGTCAATGCAGAATTTGCCGCAGGGCGGTCCGGCCGACCGGGAAGGTCGAGACGCTCCCTGGCCGTCTAGCGGTTCCGGCTGAGCGCGTAGCGCACGAGGCCGGCCGTCGTGTGGATCCCGAGCTTCTCCATGATCCGCGCCCGGTGGTTCTCGACGGTCTTCGGCCGGAGCCCGAGCCGCTCCGCGATCTGCCGCCCGGTGAGGCCGTCCGCGATCAGGCGGAGGATGCCGGACTCGCGCTCGGAGAGGGGGTCGACGTCGTCCGTCCCGGGCCGGAGGAACCCGCGCAGCACGTACTCCGAGACGGCCGGGCTGAGATACGTCTCCCCGCGGCGAACGGTCCGGATCGCCTCGCACAGGGCGGCCACACCGCTCCCCTTGACGACGTAGCCGCGCGCGCCGGCGCGAAGCGCGCGATCGACGGTCGGCGCGTCGTCGTACATGGACAGCGCGACGACGGCCGTCCCGGGCCGGTCCCGCACGAGCCGCCTCGTCGCCTCGACGCCGGAGATCGCGACGAGGCCGATGTCCATCACCACCACGTCCGGGGCGAGCTCGGCCGCGCGCTGCACGGCGTCGGCGCCGTCGGCGGCCTCGCCGACGACCTGGAAGTCGGGCTCGCCCGAGAGGAGCGAGCGCAACCCCTCGCGGACCATCTGGTGGTCCTCGACGAGCAGGATCCGCGTGCGCGCCACGCTCACGTCGCCGTCGCCTGCGGCAGCCTCACCGAGACGCGGGTCCCCGCACCGGGGCGCGACGCGATCGCGAAGGTGCCGCCGAGGAAGTCGCACCGCTCCTTCATGCCGCGCAGGCCGGATCCACGCGGCGCCCCGGCCGCGTCGAATCCGGCTCCGTCGTCGCTCACCTCCATCGACACGCTCCCGTTCGCGACGTCGAGCACGACGCCGACCTCGCTGGCGGACGCGTGGCGGCTCACGTTCGTGAGCGCCTCCTGCAGGATGCGGAAGAGGCACGTCGCGACCTGCTGCGACCGGACGTCGCCGCCCGAGGCGCGGAACGAGACTGGGATCCCCGTCCGCATCTCGAAGCGCTCGGTGTAGGTCCGGAGGAACTCCGTGAGACCGCTGGCCGCGAGCTCGGGCGGCCGGAGGTCCTGCACGACGCGACGCAGGTCCTTGAGGGTCTCCTCGCACGTGGTGACGCACTCGTGCATCCGCTCGGGCGCCTCGTCGGGGCGGGTGCGGGCCAGCTCGAGGTCGATCTGGAGCGCCGTCAGCGCCTGGCCGACGCTGTCGTGCAGGTCGCGACCGATCCGGCTCCGCTCCTCCTCCTGGATCCGTCCCACCGCCTCGGCGATGTCGCGTGCGCGCCGTCGGATCACCTGCACGGGAAGCAGGTACACGAAGAGCCCGACGGTGAGGCCGAGCGCCGCCGCCCCGGCCGCGATGCGCGCGAGGGTCGCGCGCTCGTTCCGCGGGTCCGTCCGCACCTCGACCCACGCGACGCTCGTGCCGCGGAGGTCGACCGGCGCCCAGCCGGCCGGCCCGCTGGTCTCGCCCGTGCCGATGCCGAGCCGCTCCGGCGTGAAGAGAGTCCCGCCCACGCAGTCCACGACCCGCACCTCCCCGATGTCCTCCCGGCCCCGGTGTCCCGAGGTCGCCTGGAGGACCTTCGGGAGGTTGTAGCGCCACAGGTACGGGTCCCGCTCCGCGGCCTTGCGGATGCCGGACGCGATTCCGGCGGCGTAGGCGCGTGCCTGGGTCTCGAGCTTCTGCCACGCGACGATCCGGTAGGAGAGCGGCGGCACCGCGCCGAGGACGGCCGCGGCGAGCGTCGCGACGGGCAGCATGCGGCGGGCGAAGTGGCGCTCGAGGGACGCGATCGGCATGTCAGCGAGCCAGGGGCACGAGGCAGCCGGCGGCGGCGAGCAGATCCGACGTCGCCGGCGAGGTCGCGAACGCGATGAAGGCCGCGGCGTCGCCGACCGGCGGCCCGAACGTCACGAAGGCGAGCTGCTTGATCATGCGGTGGCTCCCGTCGAGCGCGAGCGGGCGCACCTGCGGATGCGTCAGACGGAGCGTGCTGATGTCGAGGAACCCGACCGCGCCCTCGGTGCCGGCGACCGCGTCGGCCATCTCCTGGTCCGTGTAGCAGGTCGTCAGCCGGCCGGACTGCATCGCGTCGCTCATCGCGGCCCAGAGGTCCGGGTACGCCTGCGCGACGAGATCGTTGCCGCTGTCGCCCGGCTCGCGCAGCAGCGGGACGACGGGCGTCCCGTCGGGCCACCGGTCGCGCTCGCCACGGTACATCGCGGCGAGCTCCGCGCTCGTGACGCTGGTCGCCGGGACCTCCGGATGCACGACGGCCGCGAGTGGCACGTGCGCGAGCACCGTCTCGACGAGGCCGCTCCCGAGCTCCGCGTCGGTCAGCGGGCGGGAGGTGAGCCCGACGTCGATCGCCCCGTCGGCGAGTGCGTGGAGCGCCCCGCCGGTCCCGATGCTCTCGGGGATGCGCAGGTTCACGTCGGGATGGGCCTGGCGGTAACGCTTGGCGATCTCCCGTGCGAGTGCGATGCTCGAGCCGGAGCCGGCGATCACGAGCCCGTCGGGACGGGGAGGTCCCGGGTCGCAGCGCGCACCCGCCGACGGCGGCCCGGTCTCCGGCCGGCTGCAGGCCACGGCGAGCGCGACCGCGACCACGAGCGCGGAACGTGCGAGGCGTCTCACCGGCCGGGGTGGCCCGTGGCGGGCCCGCGCGCGCCGCGGAGCTCGGCCAGCGGCACGACACGCGACGTCGGCTGCTCCGGCGGCTCGTCCGCCTGGAGCCAGCGGCAGAAGACGAGCCCCTCGGCGTGGCCCGCGGTCTCGAGCCAGTTCGCCACGCCGGGGTCCCGGTGTGCGACGACGACGCGGAACGACCCGTCGGGCTCGAGCGCCGCCTGCGTGCCGTTGACCGCGACCCGATGGTGGCGATGGTCGAGCGACTGCATGTAGCGGTTCCAGAGCTGGACGCCCCAGTAGGTGCAGCGCGGGGAGCGGCCCTCGATGACGAGGGCCTCCTCGGGTGCCAGGCGGAACTGGCCGAGCGCATAGATGTTGTCCGGCGTGCCCCAACCCGGGACGTGCGGGCTCCAGGGCATCGGCGGTCCGAGGACGTTCGGGGGGAGGGCGGGCAGGGGGACCACGCGGAGCGTCTCGCGGATGAACGTCGCGACCGCGCGGAGCCGTCGCGCGAGCACGTCGTCGGCGAGCGGCGGCGGGGGCGGCACGGGGTCGACCGCCTCGATCGCGAAGCGGGCGGGCCGGGCGTCGCGCGGATCGGCGAAGTACTCCCGCGAGATGACGCAGACCGCGTCGGGGTCGAGTGCCACCCACTGCCCGCCGTCGGGCCGCCGCGGGCCGAGCACCAGCTCGAAGCTGCCGTCGGACGCGAAGCGGAGGTCGCGCTGCGAGACGTTCGCGACGACGCGCTCCGACCACTCGCCGTCCGGCTTGCCGCCGTAGATGCAGAAGGCCAGGTAGACGCCGTTCCCGTGCACGCCGCGGATCCGGTACGTGCGGTCTCCGCGCAGCGGCGCGAAGTGGTAGTGCGA
>CAZLYE010000002.1:0-3064 GCA_964562865.1 uncultured Binatia bacterium (SeqCode)
CGCTCGAGGAGCGGCGCATCACGGTCGCGCGCGGGACGGGTGCCGTCGCCTTCCCGGCCACGTTCCAGCTCGTCGCGGCGATGAACCCCTGCGTGTGCGGCTGGCTGGGGGACGCGTCGGATCAGTGTCGTTGCACGCCGCCGGTGATCGACCGCTACCGGGCGCGGGTGTCCGGGCCGCTCCTCGACCGCATCGATCTGCACGTCGAGGTGCCGCGCGTCGCGGTGGCGTCGCTCACCGACGACGCACCCTCGGGCGAGACGTCGGAGACGATCCGCGCGCGCGTGATCCCCGCCCGCGCACGGCAGGCCGCGCGCCTCGCCAGGATGGGCGTCGCCGTCAACGCGGAGATCCCGGGGCGGCACGTCCGGCGTCTCTGCCGGATCGACGCGCGCGGGCGCCGCCTCCTCGAGGCGGCGAGCGAGCGGCTCGGGCTCTCGGCGCGGGCCTACACGCGCATCCTGCGCGTCGCGCGGACGATCGCGGACCTGGCGGGCGAGGAGGAGATCACCACGTCACATCTCGCCGAGGCGATACAGTACCGGAGCCTCGACCGGCACCCTCGCCCGTGACCGGCCCGCCGTCTCAGGGCGTCGGCTGATTGCAGGCCGGCAGCGTGCAGCCACCGCCGCCCGGGCTCGCGTGCCGCCGCCCCTGACACAGCCCCGAGGTCGTGTCGCATCTCGCGGTGCCGCCGCAGTCGGCGTCGCTCGCGCACGCGCGGTAGTTGGCCGGCGTCGTCGCGTCGCACGCGCAGAGCGTCCCGTCGATGCCGCACGACGTGATGCGACAGACGGAGCTCGCCGCGAGCGCGCCACCGTAGACGAACGCCTCGTCGACCGGGCCGCTCCAGGTGGTCCCCGAGTCCGCACCGAGCGAGAAGTTGCTCGACGTTGCGGCCGCCATCGCGTGCGTTGCGGGAGAGCCGTCGGCGGCGCCGTTCACCCAGGTCTGTACGCTGTTGGTCCCCGCCGTGAACGTGCAGGCGACGTGGTAGTACCGGTCGGCGCTCGCGATCGTGTTGGAGGTCGCGAGGCCGCATCCCGACGCGTTGCAGACCGCACACCCGAAGGCGTTGCCGGCACTGATGACGCCGAAGTAACCGCTCCCGCTCTGACGGTTCCGCATCCACGCGCGCGTCGTCCCGAGCGTGTGCGGTCGGACCCACGCGCCCCAGGAGACGCCGCCGGCGCCGCTCGCGTTGAGCGCCGTGCAGGTGGTCAGCTGATTGCACCCCACGAACTGGCCGCCGGTCGAGAGGAGATTGATCGCGGCGGTCCCCTGGACGAAGTTCGTCGTGTCGTTGCCGGGCGGCGAGTTGCTCACGAGCGACAGGTTGCACGAGGGGCCGCAGGTGCCCGCCGCCTGGGCGCGGGTGCCGCTCGCCTCGTCCAGCGGCCACCACGCGACGAGGGACGGCCCCCAGTCGGCCGTCCCGGGGCCGGCGAGGGTGGTGGTCGTGGTCGTCGTCGTGGTGGTCGTGGTCGGGAGCGTCGTCGTCGTGGCCGTCGTCGACGTCGTGGTGCTCGTGGTCTCGGTCGTCGACGTCGTGGTCGTCGTGTCCGGGGGCAGCGTCGTCGACGTGGTCGTCGAGCTGGTCGTCGACGTCGTGGTGTCGGTGGTCGCGGTCGTGGTCGAGGTCGTGGTCGTCGACGTCGTCGCCGTGGTGCTCGTCGTGGTCGAGGTCGTCGTCGACGTGGTCGTGGTGGTGCTCGTGGTCGTCGAGGTCGTCGTGGCGATCGTCGTCGTGGTGGTGGTGCCGCCCGGGATCGTGACGCTCACCTCGGACGAGTTGGCGCTCTCTCCGCCCGCGTTCTTGCCGGCGACGGAGTCCGCTGCGACGACGTAGAAGTACGTGGCGCCGCTCACGACGCCCATGTCGGTGAAGCTCGTCCCGGTCGGGCACCCGACGCTCAGGTAGGGCCCGCCGCTCACCGTCGAGCGCTTCACGTGGTAGCTGGGTGCTCCTGCGGACGACGGCCACGAGAGTGCGACCGCGGTGCTGTTCGCCGTCGCCGTCAGGCTGGCCGGGGGCGCCAGCCTCACGAGCAGCGTCGTCGACCCGGTGTGCGTGGTCGATCCCGCGGTGCCGCCGATCGTCAGGGAGGTCGCGTAGGGCGTCGCGCTCGGCTGCGTGACGACCGTGAGCGTCGAGGTGCCGGAGCCCGTGATCGACGTGGGGTTGAAGGTGGCGCTCTTGATGCCCTGCACGGTGAAGCTCGTCTCGCTGGCGACGCTCAGGTTGACGGTCCCGTTGAAGCCCGCGAGCGGCGAGACGGTCACCGTGTAGGTCGCCGTCTGGCCGGGCGTCACGGTGGCCGAGGACGGGTCGACGTCGACCTCGAAGTCCGGCGCGGACGGGTTCACCATGATCGTCCGGGTGGCCGGGCTCGGATCCGAGTTGCCGGAGGCGTCGACGGTCGTGAGCGAAGCGATGTAGCAGCCGGCCGTGTTGAACGTGACGCTGCCCGGATTCTGCGCGACCGACGAGCCGGGCGATCCGCCCGGGAAGACCCAGGAGTACTGGGCCGCGGCGGAGCTGGTGGCGAAGTTGACCGACCCGCCCGCGGTGATCGTCACGTCCGACGGCGGGGAATCGATCGTCCCGTCGGGCGGCGGACCGGCGAAGGACGTGAGCTGCACGAACTGCGCCTTCGACGGCACCCCGGCGCTGTCGAGGATGAACAGCATGTAGTAGCCCGGGGGCGCGAGGTTGCCGTTCGGCGGGGTCGTGAGATTGAGCGTCCCCGACCCCGTGCACGGCGGCTGCGGCGACGGGCCGCAGAGGCCGATCAGCCGCTGGTCGCTGTCGAACGCGTGGGTGGCCGAGCCGGGGCGCACGAGCACGGCGGAGCTGATCGGGGAGACGCTCGTGTACGTCACCGTGAACGGCGCGTTGTAGCCGAGCACGGTCGGCGAGACGCTCACGATGCTCGGTCGATTCGTGGTGATGTACTGGTCGTTCGCGTCGAACAGGTACGAGGGCGTGTAGATCTCGATGCCCGGCTCGTAGCTCCCCCGGGTGCCGGGGTTGCTGCCCATCGTCATGACGGTCGCGTCGGGC
>CAZLYE010000003.1:0-7956 GCA_964562865.1 uncultured Binatia bacterium (SeqCode)
GCGCGCCCGCCGCCCAGCAGGGTGGCGATGCCGCCGATCTGCGTCCCCCAGGCCATGGCGAGGAACAGCGCCCGGCCGTAGTTGCTCCGCTGCCGCTGGAGCTTCAGCACGCGGGCGATCTCGATCGTGATGGGGAAGGTCATCGCCGCCACGGCGTGCTCCGACATGAAGAACGCCATGAACGCGTTCATGAGGAAGAACGAGAGCAGCAGCGTGCGCGGCGTGTGGCCGAAGCGGCGGAGGACGGCGATCGCGAGGCGCGTCGAGAGGCCCGACTTCATGAGCGCGGCCGCGAGGATGAAGGCGCCGAGGATGAAGAACACCGCCTCGTTGCCGAAGAGCGCGTAGGTGTCGCGGGCCGAGAGCACGCCGGTGGTCGGGATGAGCACCATGGCGAGGAGGCTCGTCACCATGAGCGGCAGCACGTTCGTCACCCAGTAGACGAGGCAGAGCGCGAAGACGCCGAGCGCGTTCCGTCCGGCCGCGGAGAGCCCCGCGGGTGCCAGCGCCTGAACGGCGAAGAACGCCGCGATCCCGAGCCCGAGCACGACGGGCCGCGTGGTCCGCCCCGCGAGGATCCGCCAGAGCGGACGCGTGTCGACGAGGACGTCGTCCGGCGTGCGCGGCCGGTCGACTGCCTCCGGAGACCGCTCCTGTGAGCGCGTCACTCTAGAGCCGTGCCGCGCCGAACGACTCGCTCACCCGGCGGACGCGGAGCCGGCGCCGCAGGCGGGCGAGGCCGCGCGCGGCGAGCCCGCCGACGCGCGACCGGGTGAGATTCTGGACCGCGACCGCGATACGCGCGCCGTCGCCGGCGAAGTGACGCGCCTCGAGCGGTGCGATGCCGAGCGCGAGGTCGCGCACCCAGCCCATGTTGATCCCCCGGGCCTTCACGGCGCGATAGAGGTGGGCGAGGACGGCGGGTGCGTCGCCCGCGACGACCGGGTGCTCGCCGCGGACGATCGCCGCGACCGGCACGACCCCCATGCCGACGAGGGCGTCGATCCCGGCCATCGTCGACTCCGCCGGCTCGAGCCCGAGCAGGAGGTCCGTCCACACCGTGCCGCTCGGGAAGATCCGGGCCGCGTACGCGAGCGCCTCGAGGTAGCGCTCGCGGCGGATGTAGCGGACGCGACCGATGCAGTGGCGGCTCAGGATGCCGGCGTCGAAGATCTCCAGGTTGTAGCTGATCGCGTCGACGCCCATCGCGTAGGTGCGGTCGATCCAGCGGTCGGAGCGCGGCGGATGGACCTGCGTCGCCACCAGCGTGTCGAAGTGCTTGCGGACGACGTCGACGTACGGCTCGAGGAACGCGATGCCGCCGTCCTCGCCGTCGAAGTAGGATGTGTTGAAGTAGACCGCGTCGCACACGCCCTCGTCGAACGCGGCGCGGACGGTCTCGAGCACGTCAGCGGGCGGCACCGCCTCCCGGTCCGACGGGGCGCGTGCGCCCTCGACGCAGAACCGGCACGGCGTCCCGGCGATGCTGAAGCCGCACGCGGTCGTGGGCGTGACGAGGAGGTGGCTCCCACGCACCGTCGCGACCCGCCACATCGGCGTGCCGCGGCTGGTCCGCCGCTCGTAGAAGCGCGGGCGCGGCACGGGGTGGACCTCGACGCGCCCGGTCTCCGCTCCCCCGGCGTCCCGGTGGACGAGGAAGTGCCGCCCGCGGTCGGCGAGCAGGATGAACGGCGAGCCGGCCGTGACACGCTCGTCGAGCGGCACGTCGACCCGGAGGCGTCCGGGGAGGACGAGGTCGAGCGAGCCGCGCCCCTCGCCGCGCGACGCCAGGCGGACGGTCGGGTCGACGCGTGCGCCGCGGACGGCGAGCTCGAGCTTCAGGTGGGCGGGATGGTTCACGCGTCCGCCCCGCAGACGGCGCAGCCGCCGGTCGGCGCCGGGCGCACCGCGTCGCACGTGCCGGCGTCGAGGGCGAGCGTCGTGACCCGTCCGCCGGAGCCGGGACGGAGGAGGACGCGGAGGACCTCGCTCGCGGCGAGCGCGCCGAGCGCGAGCGCCGCCGGCTCGCGGAGCGGGCCGGGATCCGGCGCGGGCGGAACATCCGGCGCAGCGAGGCACGCGATGCACGGCCTCCCGACGAGCGTCGCGACCGTCACGCGCGTCCCGTCGAGCGTGCCCGCGACGAACGGCCCGCGGGCGACGGCGGCGCGACGGCCGCGTGCGACGCTGGCGGAGCGGTCGCCGGACAGATCCACGACGACGTCGCCGTCGGTGCCGCGTCCGATCCGGCAGTCCGGCGCGAGCTCCGGAAGATCCGGCACGTCGGCCGCGAGATCGATCGCGCCGACGCCAGCCCGGCCGAGGAGCGTCGCGGCAGCGACGGCGGCCGGGCCGCCGCCCGCGAGCGCGACGCGCGCGCCGAGGAGGCGCTCCTGGCCGCGCGCTCCCACCTCGGGAAGGATGATCTGCCGGCTGTACCGCTCGACCTGGGCGTCGGTGAGGCCCGTCACTCGATCACGTTCTTCTCGATCGGCTCGACGGTGACCCCCTGCGCGCGGAACCAGTCGACAGCCGCCTCGATCGTCTCGGGACGCCCGTCGAGCTCGAGCGCGATGATGCCGATCTCCTCGCTGACGCTCGCGCTCCGGACGTTGAACACGAGCTCGAACTTCCGGCTCATCTGGTAGATGAGCGGCTCCTTCACGAGCTTCTTCGGGTAGGTCAGGTAGAACTTGCCCCGAGTCATCCCGGCGGGCTTCGGCTTCGCGAGCCGCGGCGGCGTCCGCTTCACGGCTGCGCCTCCCCGAGCTTCTGCCACCCGAGCCACAGGTTGGTCGAGAGGTAGCGGTCGCCGAAGTCCGGGAAGAGGACGACGATCGTCCCCTCGCGGAGCGTCCGGGCGACCCCGAGCGCGGCGACGTACGCGGCCCCGCACGACTGCCCCACGAGCAGGCCCTCCTCGCGCCCGAGCCGGTAGACCATGTTGTACGCGTCCTCGGTCGCGATGCCGATCTTCCGGTCGAGCTCCTGCTCGTGGAAGATGCCGGGCACGATCGAGCTCGCCATGTGCTTCAGGCCCTCGAGGCCGTGGAAGGCGTCCTCGGGCTCGGCGGCGATCACCTGCACGGCCGGATTCTGCTCCTTCAGGTAGCGTCCGGTCCCCATGATCGTCCCCCCGGTGCCGATCCCGGCGACGAAGTGCGTGACGCGCCCCTCGGTCTGCCGCCAGATCTCGGGGCCCGTCGTCTCATAGTGGGCGAGCGAGTTGGCCGGGTTGTTGTACTGGTCGGGCTTGAAGTAGCGCTCCGGGCTCTCGGCGAGGATCTTCCGGCAGAGGCGGATCGCGCCGTCGGAGCCCTCGAGGGGATCGCTGTAGACCGCCTTCGCGCCGAACGCGGCCACCACCTTCTTCCGCTCGGTGCTGACGTTGCTCGGCATCACGAGCTCGACCGGGTAGCCGAGCGCCGCCCCGACCATCGCGAGCGCGATCCCGGTGTTGCCCGACGTCGAGTCGAGGATCGTCTTCCCGGGGACGAGGAGCCCGCGGGCGATCCCGTCCGCGATCATCTTGAGCGCCGGGCGGTCCTTGACGGAGCCGCCCGGGTTGAACCCCTCGAGCTTCCCGAAGAGCCGCACGCCCGGCGCCACGCCGTCGCGGACCTTCCGCAGCTCGATGAGCGGCGTGTTGCCGACGATCTGGAGCGCGGACGACACGGCCTGCGGTCCCGCCGCGGGGGACGTCGGCCGGGACATGATGGCGCGCGCGGGCAGCATGGCGCGGGGTGCTACCGGCCTCCCGCGATCGCGGGCACGATCGAGAGCTCGTCGCCCGCCTTGAGCGGCGTGTCGAGGTGCTTCAAGAAGCGGATGTCCTCGCCGTTCACGAAGATGTTCACGAAGCGCCGCACCTGCCCGCTGTCGTCACAGATGCGCTCCTTGAGACCGGGGTAGCGTCGCTCGAGGTCGTCGACGAGCGCGGCGACCGTCCCCCCCTGCGCCTCCACTCCCCCGGCGCCCCCCGTGTACTTGCGGAGCGGCGTCGGGATCTTGACCTGCACCATGATGACCGTTCCTCCTTTCACTTGCCAGTTCGCGGCCCGGCCCGGGTGGGATCCGGGTCAGCCCGCGCTCGCGGCGCGACCGCCGTTCAGGCGGGCGTAGAGCTCGTCGAAGTCCGCGAGCCGCGCCGGGATGCGGAAGGGCTGCTCGACCGTGTCCATCACGGCCTCGAGCGTCTTGTAGCCGTTGCCGGTGACGCTGATGACGATCGACTCGTCGCGCGGGATCCTGCCCTGCTCGATGAGCTTCTTCGTGACCGCGACGGTCGTCCCGCCCGCGGGCTCGGTGAAGATGCCCTCCGTCCGCGCGAGGAGCCTGATGCCGGCGACGATCTCCTCGTCGGTCACGGCCTCGCCCCAGCCGCCCGACTCCCGGACGGCCTTCAGCACGTAGAACCCGTCGGCCGGGTTGCCGATCGCGATCGACTTGGCGATCGTCTGCGGCTTGACCGGCGTGATGAGGTCCGTCCCGCGGTGGAGCGCGGTCACGACGGGCGCGCAGCCGGCCGCCTGCGCAGAGTAGATCTTGAAGTCGCCGTCCACGAGCCCGAGGTCGCGCAGCTCACGGAATGCCTTCGCCACCTTCGGGAGAATCGTGCCGCCGGCGGTCGGCACGACGATGTGCTGGGGGAGGCGCCAGCCGAGCTGCTCGGCGATCTCGAAGCCGTAGGTCTTGGCGCCCTCCGTGTAGTAGGGGCGGACGTTGATGTTGACGAACGCCCACCCGTACTTGTCCGCGACCTCGCTGCAGAGGCGGTTCACGTCGTCGTAGTTGCCGCGGATCGCGATCGCGCGCGGGCCGTAGATGGTCGAGCCGATCACCTTGCCCTGCTCGAGGTCGTCGGGGATGAAGATGTAGCAGGCGAGCCCGGCGCGGGCGGCGTGGGCGGAGACCGAGTTCGCGAGGTTCCCCGTCGACGCGCACGAGACGGTGTCGAAGCCGAACTCCATCGCCTTCGAGATGGCGACCGAGACGACGCGGTCCTTGTAGGAGAAGGTGGGATGGTTGACCGAGTCGTCCTTCACCCAGAGCTGCTCGACGCCAAGGGCGGCGCCGAGGCGCTCGGCGCGGACGAGCGGCGTGAAGCCGGAGTGGAGCCCCACCCGGGGCTCGCCCTCGATCGGGAGGAGCTCCCGGTAGCGCCAGAGGTTCAGCGGGCGCGCGGCGATCGCCTCCCGGGTCATCACGCGGCGGATGGCCGGGTAGTCGTAGACGACCTCGAACGGGCCGAAGCACGTCTCGCAGACGTGCAGCGGGAGGACGGGCGTCTCGGCGCCGCACTCGCGGCAGCGGAGGCCCTTCACGTAGCTCATCTCGCTTCACTCCTTCCGGTGGGATGCACGGCGGTGCACATCGTACAGCGCGGGCCCGGCGGCAGGGGAACGATCCGGTGGCGGCCCGTCTCCACGTCGATCGCGAGCAGGCGGTCGACGAGCGCGGCGCCCCGGCCGGCGAGGAGCCCGATCGCCTCGGCCGCCTGCACGGCGGCGGCGAGCGCGGTGACGGGACCGAGCACCCCGGCCTCCTGGCACGACGGCACGTCGCCGGGCGGCGGCGCCTCCTCGAAGACGCAGCGATAACAGGCGCTCGTCCCGGGAAGCACGGTCAGGACCTGCGCCCGGAAACCGAGGACCCCGGCGTGGACGAGCGGTACCCCGGCCGTGACGGCCGCGTCGTTGACCGCGAACTTGGCGGCGATCGTGTCCGTCCCGTCGAGGACGACGTCCACGCCCCGGAGCCGGTGCCCGCTCTCGGATCCGAACCGCTCCCGCCGGGTCTCGACCCGGAGGCCCGGCCGGAGCGCCCGCAGCCGCTCGGCGGCGACCTCGACCTTCGGGCGCCCGACGTCCGCCGTGTCGTAGAGCGGCTGGCGGGGGAGGTTCGAGAGCTCCACCACGTCCGGGTCGACGAGGACGAGCGTCCCGACCCCGGCCCGGGCGAGGGTGGTGGCGGCGGGCGCACCCAGCCCGCCGACGCCCACGATCAGCACGCGGGCCCGGGCGAGTTTGGTGGTCGATTCGTCGATCGTCGGCATGGCGCAACAAAAAAGCCCCTCTCCAGATGGAGTAGGGGCTTACCAGCGTGCGAACCTTATCTTCCGCCGCCCCGTCCCCGCACGGAACGGAAGCGGCGTCGGAATTAGCACCAGCGTCCCGAGGGACCGGTTGCTGTGGCGTCGCCGGGCCGGGCCCTCAGCCACTCTGGATAAGGCTGTGTTTTCTCTTCTCTCTCGGGATGGGAGCTAACCGCAACCGTACGGCTCTGTCAATGTGCGCGCCTACCGGACGGTCGGGCCCGTCCCGCCGCCGATGTCCGGGTAGGCGGAGACGGTGTGCGGCAGCTTCTGGCGGTCCGCCTGCTCCCGCATGCGGTCGATCCGTCCGAGGAGGAGCGCCAGCGGGTCGTCGCCGTCGGTCCCGACCTGTGCCGTGCCGAGGCGGTCCTTCGCCTCCCGCCCGAGCGGCCCCTCGGGGTGGTGATGGGCGAGCGTCGCGAGGGCGAGCGTCGCGCCCTCGTCCTCGTTCCGCGCGGCGTAGGTCTGCGCGAAGGCGTAGAGCGCCTCGGCGGTCGCGTCGGAGTCGGGGTACTCGGTCAAGAGGCCGCGGAGCCGCGCCTCGGCCGCCTTCAGGTTGCCCTGGCGGAGATAGTAGCGGGCGATGTCGGACTCGTGCTTGGCGAGCGACTCGCGGCACTCCTTCACGCGGAGCCGCGCCTTCTCGGCCCACGGGCTCGTCGGGAAGCGGTCGATCAGGTTCCGGAAGTAGGTGAGCGCGTTCGAGTGCGCCTGCTGATCGCGGTCGCTCGTGCTCGCCTGCGCGAGGTACGACATCCCGAGGTGATACTCGACGAACGGGAGCTCCGAGCTGGTCGGGTGCATGCGCTCGAAGTCGCCGAAGGCGGCGATCGCCTCCGCGTAGCGCTGCGAGAGGTAGTGCGCCCGGGCGATCTTCAGCTCCGCCTCCTCGGCGCGCGGGTCGAACGGGTGCTGGTCGAGGAGCTTCTTGTAGCGGTCGACCGCGACCTCGTACGCCTCGTCGTGGAACGCGCTCTCCGCCTCGCTCCAGAGCTTCTCCGGAGGGATGATCGGCTTCTTCCGGAAGCTGGCGCACCCGACGAGCGCGACGAGCGCGACGGCAAGCGCGCCGAGAGCACTACGGCGCATGCGGGCGGCGACGCTACTGGAAGCGCCTGTTTCAGTCAATTCGCGCGACGTCAATCCCGAACGACCATCTGCGTGCGGAGGCGGTCCGCGGTCGCGCGGTCGACGAGCGTCTCGACGAGCGCCAGGGCGAAGGCCATCGCGGTGCCGGCGCCGCGACTCGTGATGACGGGCCCGTCGCGGACGACGGCATCCGTCCGGTACGTGCTCGCGGCGAGCTGGCTCGCCACCGACGGGTGGCTCGTCACGGCGCGGCCCTCGGTCACCCCGGCCGCCGCGAGCACGATCGGCGCGGCGCAGATCGCGGTCGTGTAGCGCCCGCGTTCCGCGAGCGCCGCGACGATCCGTCGCACGTCGGCGTGCTCGCGGAGGTTCGTGGTACCGGGCATGCCGCCCGGCAGCGCGACGAGGTCGTAGGGTTCCGCCTCGAGGCCCGCGAGCGTGCGGTCCGGCGTCACCGTGATCCCGTGCGAGCCGGTGATGGGGCCCGGCATCGTGCCCGCGACGTCGACCGTCACGCCGGCGCGTCTCAGCACGTCGACGATCGTGATCGCCTCGATCTCCTCGAACCCCGGGGCGAGCGGGACGAGGACCCTGCTCAGGAGAGCTCCTCCATCCGCCCCGAGCGCCTCCGGAGGTAGACGAGCGCGAGCAGGTTGTAGATGCCGTGCGCCGCCGCCGGCGCGGCGAGGCTCCCCGTGACGACGAAGAGGCCGCCGAGCCCGGCGCCCACGACGGTCGCCCACAGCACGTACGCGATGCCGAGCGGGTGGAGG
>CAZLYE010000004.1:0-15253 GCA_964562865.1 uncultured Binatia bacterium (SeqCode)
CCCGATCCGGCGGACGGGCACCTGCTCGACGATCCGGTCGCGGACCTCGCGCGGCATGCCGGAGCGGTCGAGGAGCGGCGTCTCGACCAGCCCTGGGGCGATCGCGTTGACGGTCACGCCGAACGACGCGACCTCGAGCGCGAGCGCCTTCGTGAAGCCGATGATCCCCGCCTTGGCCGCCGCGTAGTGCGTGAGGCCCGGTCCTCCGCCGTTCAGCCCCGCGACCGACGCGATGCTCACGACGCGGCCCCAGCGCGCCTCGATCATGTCGGGAAGGACGGCGCGCGTGCAGTGGAACGTCCCCTTGAGATGCACGGCGATCAGCCGGTCCCACTGCTCCTCGCTCATCTGGAGGAGCGGGACGAAGCTCGCGATGCCGGCGTCGTTGACCAGCACCTGCACGCGGCCGAGCGCCGCGTGCACCCGCTCGAGCGCCGCCGCGACGCTGGCCCCGCTCGCGACGTCGGCCTCGGCGGCGAGCGCCCGGCGACCGGCCGCGCGGACCTCCCGTGCGACCGCCTCGGCGCCGGCGACGTCGACGTCGAGGATCGCCACGTCGGCCCCGTCGCGTGCCAGGCGGAGCGTGATGGCCCTGCCGATCCCCGAGGCCCCTCCCGTCACGACCGCGGTCCTTCCGGCGAGCCCCATCGACGCAGCCTTAGAGCCCCGCGGGCGGACGAGTCAACATCGTTCTCGGTCGACACGGCTCGGCGAGGCGACTAAAGGAGCCTGCATGTACCTCGACTACACCCCCGAGCAACAGGCGCTCCGGGACGAGCTGCGGACGTACTTCGCCCGCCTCGTGACGCCCGAGTACCAGGCGGAGCTGGGCGAGACCGAGGGCGGCGGCCCGCTCTACACGCGGACGGTCCGGCAGCTCGGCGCCGACGGCTGGCTCGGCATCGGGTGGCCCAAGGAGTACGGCGGGCAGGGTCGCTCGCCGCTCGAGCAGTTCATCTTCTTCGACGAGGCGTCCCGCGCCGGCGTCATGCTCCCGACGCTCACGATCAACGCGGTGGCGCCGGCGATCATGGAGCACGGCAGCGCGGCGCAGAAGGCGAAGTACCTCCCCGCCATCCTGCGCGGCGAGTGCCACTTCGCGATCGGGTACACGGAGCCCTCCTCCGGCACGGACCTCGCCTCGCTCCGCACCCGCGCCGTCCGCGACGGCGACGAGTGGGTCATCAACGGCAGCAAGCTCTTCACCAGCCAGGCCGAGTTCGCCGACTACATCTGGCTCGCGGCGCGGACGGACCCGGACGCCCCGAAGCACAAGGGCATCTCGATGTTCATCGTGAGCACGCGCTCGCCGGGCTACAAGATCACGCCCATCCGCACGATGGGCAACGTGCGGACCAACGCGACGTACTACGAGGACGTCCGCGTCCCGGCCGACGCGCTGGTCGGGCAGGAGCACGGCGGCTGGTGGCTCATCACGACCCAGCTGAACCACGAGCGCATCGCGCTCTCGGCCGTCGGCTTCGTCGACCGCATCTTCGACGACGTCTGCCGCTGGGCCCGCGAGACCCGGATCGCGGACGGACGGCGCGTGATCGACCAGCCGTGGGTGCAGGTCCACCTCGGCCGCGTGCAGGCGAAGCTCGAGGTCCTGAAGCTCCTCAACTGGCAGCAGGCGTGGAGCATGGCCCGCGGGACGCTCAACTTCGCCGAGGCGTCGGCGGTGAAGGTCTTCGGGAGCGAGTTCTACGTCGAGGCGTATCAGCTCCTGCTCGAGGTGATGGGTGAGGCGGGCTACCTCCGGGCGGGGTCGCCCGACGCGATCCTCAAGGGACGCGTCGAGCGCATGTACCGCACGACGCTCATCCTCACCTTCGGCGGCGGCACCAACGAGGTACAGCGTGACATCATCGCGATGGCCGGCCTCGGCATGCCGCGGGCGCGCTGAGGAGGACCCATGGATTTCTCGCTGACCCCCGAGCAGGAGGCGCTCCGCGAGCTCGCCGGGGAGATCCTCGGCGACCACGTGACACACGAGCGGCTGAAGGCGATCGAGGCCGACGCGGACTGGTTCGACCGCACCGCGTGGGAGGCGCTCGCGCGGGCGAACCTCCTCGGCACGGCCGTCGACGAGGCATGGGGCGGCGCCGGGCTCGGCCTCGTCGAGCTGTGCCTCGTCCTCGAGCAGGTCGGCCGCACCGTCGCGCCCATCCCGGCCTGGCCGACGCTCGTGCTCGGCGCGCTCCCGATCGCGGAGCACGGCACCCGCGAGCAGCGCGCGCGCTGGCTTCCTGGCGTCGTCGCCGGCGAGACCGTGCTCAGCGCGGCGCTCGTCGAGCCCGGCTCCGACGACCCCACGCGGCCCGCGACGACGGCCCGCCGCGACGGCGGCGGCTGGCGGCTCGACGGCGTCAAGATCTGCGTCCCGGCGGCGCACCTCGCGGAGCGCGTCGTCGTGCCCGCGCGGAGCGAGGGCGATGTCGCCCTCTTTCTGGTCGATCCCCGCGGCGCGGGCGCGACCGTCGAGCGCCAGGTGGCGACCAGCCGGGAGCCGCAGGGTCGGATGACCTTCGCCGGGGCGTCCGCCGAGCTCCTCGCGCGCGGCGCGGCGGCCGTCGACTGGCTCGTCGAGCGCGCGCTCGTCGGCCTCTGCGCGATGCAGGTCGGCGTGACGGACCGCGCCCTCCGGATGACGGCGGAGTACACGACCGGCCGCGAGCAGTTCGGACGCCCCATCGCGAGCTTCCAGGCCGTCCACCAGCGAGCCGCCGACGCATACATCGACGTCGAGGCGATCCGCGTCGCGACGTGGCAGGCCGCGTGGCGCCTCGCGACGGGCCGGCCGGCCGCGACCGAGGTGGCGGTCGCGAAGTTCTGGGCCGCCGAGGGCGCGCACCGGGCGACGTACGCCGCGCAGCACCTCCACGGCGGCATCGGCGTCGACGTCGACTACCCGCTTCACCGCTACTACCTGTGGTCGCATCAGATCGAGCTGACGCTCGGCTCCGCGACGCGCCAGCTCGCACGCCTCGGCGCCCGACTCGCCGGGTGAGCCGCGGCGGGGCGCCCGGCGCGCCGGCCGTTACGGCACTCCTCGTCGTGACCGCGGCAGGGACGGCGGCTTACTGGGTCGCGTTCTTCGCCGCGGGCAGCGCGCTCCACTCGAGCGAGTCGGACGTCTATCTCGCGTACGAGCGGGCCTTCCCGGCCGCGGACGCCTGGCTGGCGCTCGCGGCGATCGCGGCGGCGGTCGGGCTCGTGCGGCGGCGCGCGTGGGCACCGGTCGCCGGGATCGCGACGGGAAGCGCGCTCGTGTACCTCGGCCTCCTCGACGTCCTCTTCGACGTCGAGCAGGGTGTCTACGCCGCGGCGTCCGGGGCGATGGCGGTCGAGGTGCTCATCAACGTCTACTGTCTCACCGCGGGGCCGTTCCTGATCGCGTGGTTCTGGCGTTCCCGCGACGAACTAGCGGCCTGAGGCCCCACCGGCTCGGACGCCTCCGCGTCGCCGGCGCCGCCAGCGGCCGACGCGCACGGCCTCACGACCTCGCGCGGTGTGCAGCGCGGAGGTTCCGCCGTGCGCGGAGCCCGTACACGATCATCGCGACGGCGACGACCACGACCGCACCGGAGATCCAGCTCTCGACGCCGCCGCGCAGCGTGAGGAACCCGAACGCGAGGAGGATCGAGATCCCGGCCACGAACGGTCCGCTCACGCCGACCCGCTCTCAGGACCGAGAACGCGGAACGGGCGTCTCCCCGCGCTCGAGAGCGAACGTCTCCCGGAGGGCGTCGACGAACGGGCGGTTCCGCCAGCCGAGCTCCCGCTCGGAGCGTCGGTTGTCGAACATCCGCGTCACCGGGACCGGGATGGGCAGGATCAGCCGGGCGGTCCGGCCTCCGGCGTCGCGCCACGCGCGCACGAAGTCGCCGAGCTCCAGGTCGTCGCCCGTCAGGTTGTACGCCCGGCCGGCGGCCGCCGGCCGCTCGAGCGCGCGCGCGATCCCGTCGGCGACGTCGCCGGCGTAGACGAGCGCCAGCCGGAGCGACTCCGGCATCACGGTCACCGGGAAGCCGACCAAGCGGCGGAACACCGGGGTGAAGTTCGGGTCGAAGGCCCCGTAGATCGCACACGGCCGGACGGCGGTCAGCGCGACGCCGCCCCGCTCCGCGAGACGCCACGCGAGCTGCTCGGAGAGCGCCTTCGAGATCGCGTACGCGTTGGTGAAGCCGCGCCGCGAGTCCGGCCCGAGCTGCGGTGCGTCCTCGTCGACCGGCGGCCGGTGTCCGCGGTAGACCGCGACGGACGACACGTGGAGGACGCGGCGCACCCCGGCGTCGGCCACCGCGCCGAAGACGTTCTGCGTGCCCTGGATGTTCGCCCGCTCGTGGTCCGCCCAGCGCGCGTTGCGGAGCGAGAAGAGCGCCGCGTTGGAGACGACCGCGTCGGCGCCCGCGAAGCCGCGTGCGAGCGCGTCCCGCTCTGCCAGATCCGCCCGCCGCAGCTCGACGCCGCGTGCGGCGAGCCCCGGCACGCGGTCCGGGTTCCGGACGACGCCGATCACCCGCGCGCCCCGTGCGAGGAGCGCGTCCACGACGTACCGGCCGAGGAAGCCGGTCGCGCCGGTCACGGCGACGCGCTTTCCGCGGAGGTCCTCGCTCATCGGCTCTTCCGCGCGATCGTCAGCGACACGGGGGGCACGACCCGGTAGCTCCGCGCGAAGTTCCCCTGGTTCAGCGCGAGCGCGAGGCGACCCCGCGAGTCGACGTAGAGGAGCGGCTTCCCGACCGGCACGTCCCCGAACGTGCGCACGAACGGGACGAGGAGGGTCCGCCCCTCGAGCTTCACGGGTACCCGGTCGCCGAGCGTCCACCCGAGCTGCCGGAAGTCGTCCGCCTGGACGTTCGTGATGAGGTTGCCGTACGGGCCGTCGACACCCATCACCTGCGCGACGATCCCCGCCCGCTCGGTCTGCGCCACGCTCGCCTCGAGCCGCACGAGGTTCGCGAGCGGCGGCCCGACCGCGGTCCAGTCGTCGCCGCGCGCGAGCCGCGCCGCGACCGGCGCGAACACGTCGCGGCCGTGGAAGGTCGACGAGCCGTCGCGCGCGATCCACGACGGATTCGTGATCTCGCGCGCCTCCCGGACGCCGTCGCGGTCGGCGACGAACGTCACGAGGCCGTTGTCCGGCACGACGAAGTACTGGCCGCGCCGTGACGCGACGACGATCGCCTTCCGCGGCCCGCCGACGCCCGGGTCGACGACCGCGACGAATACCGTCCCGGACGGGTAGTACGGCGCCGTTCCCGCCAGGAGCCGGGCGCCGTCGCGGACGGAGAACGGCGGGACCTCGTGCGTCAGGTCGACGATCCTGAG
The DNA here is from genome assembly GCA_964562865.1 of uncultured Binatia bacterium (SeqCode). Lineage (GTDB taxonomy): Bacteria > Desulfobacterota > Binatia > DP-6 > DP-6 > CAZLYE01. The sequence goes on from CAZLYE010000004.1 coordinate 5,335, forward strand.
CTGCGGCTCGATCCCGAGCATCACCCCCTTGCAGATCGCGACCGAATCGTCGACCGTCCCGAAGTCGGACAGGAACACGACTGCCGCGGGACGGCGCGCGGCGCAGCCCGTCAGGACGAGCGCGAGCACGCCGGTCTGGAAGATCGTCGTGAGCTTGCCAGACGACACGCGGGGCGGGTTATACCAGGCCCATGGAGGATCTCCGACGGCAGGTGGAAGGGCTCGCGCGGCGGGTGCAGGCGCTCGAGGACGAGCTCGCGATCCACCGGCTGATCGTCCGGTACGGGCTCGGCGTCGACACCGGGGACGCGGAGCAGGCGGCGGGCGTGTTCACCGAGGACGCGGTCTACGACGTGGACGGGCCGCTCCTCATGAACGGGCGGCAGGGTGTCCGCGACATGGTCCGCGGCCCGCGTCATCAGGCGATGCTGCCCAACTGCGCGCACCAGATCGGGCCGGCGGTCGTGGAGCTCGCCGGCGATCGGGCGGTCGCCACCGGCTACTCGCGCGTGTACGTCCGCCGTCCCGCCGGCATCGAGATCTACCGGGTCAGCTTCAACCGCTGGGAGCTCGAGCGGCGGGACGGCGAGTGGCTGATCGCGCGGCGGACGACGCGCCTCCTCGGGCACGAGGAGGCCCAGCGGGTCTTACTGATCCCCCGCTGAGTCGTCACGTGCCGCGGTCGAGCGGAAGGCGGACGGTGAAGGTTGCGCCGCGCCCGAGTCCCGGGCTCTCGGCCCGGACGGAGCCTCCGTGCCGCTCGACCAGATGCCGGACGATCGCGAGCCCCAGCCCGAGCCCGTCCCGCCTTGCGCCGTGGAGCGAATCCGCCTGCCTGAAGGGCTCGAAGACGTGGGCGAGCACCTCGGGGTCGATGCCCTCGCCCGTGTCGCTGACGACGATCTCCAGCTCCGCACCCACCCGGCGTGCACGGGCGTCGACACGCCCGCCGGGAGGGGTGAACTTGACCGCGTTCGACAGCAGGTTCCACACGACCTGCCGCAGCCGGTCCGCGTCGGCGGTGATCTGCTGACGGCCGTCCTCGACGTCGACCGAGAGGGCCACCCCCTTCGCGTCCGCTCCGGGGCAGACCGCATCGGCGACGGATTCGACGACCGCGGCGGCGTCGACCGGGCCGAAGCGGAGCGTGAGCTTGCCGGCGTCGATCCGGGAGACGTCGACCAGGTCCTCCACCAGCCGTCGCTGCAGGGCGGCGCTCTGCTGGATGCCGGCGATGGCCCGACGTCTGGTCGCCGCGCTGAGGTCGCCCGCCTCCAGGACGTGCGCCCACGTGATCATGGTCTGCAGCGGCGCACGGAGCTCGTGCGAGACCATCGCGAGGAACTGGTCCTTGATCCGGTTCGCCTCCTGCAACGCGCCGGCCCGCGCGAGGAACGCCGAGCGCTCCTCCGCGGCGCGCGCCTCCTCCGCGTGCTTGTGCCGCTCGACGTCGATCACCACGCCGACGGCGCGAACGGGCCGCCCCGCGTCGTCGAACACCACCCGTCCCTTCGTGAGCACCCAGCGCACGGTGCCGTCGGCGCGCCGTAGACGGAGCTCCACGTCGATCGGGACACGGCGCTCGATGGAACCGGCGAGCGCGGATTCGAGCTTGCCGCGGTCAGCGGGGTCGATGAGCTCCAAACAGCCCGCGAGCGATCCGGGGAACCCACCCGCCGTCGTCAGCTGCTCGACGTTCCCCCACCACCGGATGCGGCCGGTCGCGACGTCACAGTCCCACGCGAACGTCTTCGCGGCATCGAGCACGAGCACGAGGCGCGGCTCGTGCTCGATGGCCTTCGCGGGCGTCGTGCCCTCAGCACGCCGGTGTGTCTGGAGGTTGCCCTCCATTCTGAACTCCGATGTTCGATTCCCGACTCAGCGCGAGCGGCACCCGTCTACCACGAGGCAACGCTGCATGGGGTCGCCGGGACGCGTGAGCCGGGCGACGGCGATGGGTGAGCGAGGAATCGCACCATCGGCCCGGACGGGGGGACCGCCCGGGCGGGACTTCTAGACGAGGTGGTAGAGCTCCGCCGCGTTGAGCGCGCAGATCCGCCGCCGCTCGTCCGCGGGGACGTCGCGGAACATGTCGTCGACGACCCGGCGCGTCTCCGGCCAGTCGCAGCCGTGGTGCGGATAGTCGTTCGACCACATGAGGTTCCCGACCCCGAGGACGTGGCGGTTCGCGACGGCGTACCGGTCCACCATGAACGTCGAGCGCCAGTTCCGCTTGTAGTAGTGGCTCGGCGGGTGCTTCAGCTTCACCGGCAACCATGAGCGGTTCCGCCACCACCGGTCGTCGAGCTGCTCGAGCACGTACGGAATCCACCCCGAGCCGGTCTCGACGCAGACCCACGTGAGGTCCGGAAACCGGTCGTGCACGCCCGACGTGATGATCTCCGACATGTCGATGATGAAGTCGGCGGCGCCGACGGTCGCGAGGCCGGTCAGATCGTCGCCGCGCACGCCCTTCGGCTTCGGCTTCTGCACCTTCCGCATGACGCGGACGTGGAAGTGCACCGCGACGCCGAGCGCCTGTGCGGCGTGCCAGAAGCGATCGTCATCCGGACGGATCGTCGGCCCGACGCTCGGCATCGTGTTGAGCCACACGCCGCGCATGCCGAGGCGGAGGCAGCGCTCCATCTCCTTGATCGACTCGTCGACCCCGAGTGCCGGCATGCACGCGAGGCCGATCAGCCGGTCGGGCGCCACCTTCACGAACTCCTCGGCGATCCAGTTGTTGTAGGCCTGGACGCCGGCCATCTGGAACTCGGGGTCCGGGTCGGAGAAGAAGTGGCTCATCATCCGCGCGGAGCCGAAGAGCACCTCGGCGTCGACGCCGTCCTGGTCCTGCTCCGCGAGGCGCGGCGCCGCGCGGAAGTTGCCCTGGTTGGCGTCGGCAAAGGTCACGCCGGTCCATCGCACGTCCTCGTGCTTCCGGCCGGCGGAGGCGTAGATGCCGATCGGCGCCGGCGGCACGTCCGGGCTGAACTGCCACGCCTCACCGCCGTCTCCGTCCGGGACGACGCGCGGCGCCTTCTCGTGGAACTTCCGTGGCATGTACTGCTTCCAGACGTGCGGCGGCTCGAGGATGTGTGAGTCGGCCGAGATCAGCTGGTATTCCCGCGCCATGCGTGCCTCCCGCGGCAGCCATACAAACAAACGTTCGTTCGTTTCAAGGGGAGCGCCGGCTCACCTCCCCTGCCACGTCGGACGCCGCTTCTCGACGAAGGCCCGCTGCGCCTCGCGCGCGTCCTCCGTCCGCCGGAGCGGCGCACCGATCTCCTCCTGCCGGTGGTAGGCGTCGGCCAGCGAGAGGTGCAGGAGCTCGCGCACGCCGCGACGGGTCTCGCGCACGGCGAGCGGCGCGTTCCGCGCGATCGCGTCCGCGGTCTCGAGCGCGGTCGCCATGAGGCGATCCCGCTCGACGAGCGCGTTCACCAGCCCCACCTCGACCGCGCGCCGGGCGGTGATGGGGCGCGCGGTCAGCAGGAGCTCGTGCGCGTGCACCCATCCGATCTGCCGCGGCAGGAGGACGGTCGCATTGCCGGTCGGGTAGAGGCCGAGCGCCACCTCCTCGAGGGCGAAGGTCGCCTCCGGCACCGCGAACCGGATCTCCGACGCCAGCATGAGGTCGAAGCCGCCGGCCCGCGCGTGGCCGTTCACGGCGCAGACGAGCGGCGTCCCCAGGTCGAAGCCCGCGAGGAGCGCCGTTGCGACGCTGCGCAGGCCCTCGAAGACCTCGGGGTCGACGCGCTCGCCGCGCGCGAAGCGCTGCGACTCGGGGATGGTCGTCTTCATGTCCATGCCGGCGCAGAACGCGCGCTCGCCCGCGCCGGTGAGCACGGCGCACCGGATCTCCGGGTCCGCGGCGATGCGGCGCCAGGCGGCGGCGAGATCGCGCAGCGCCGGAGGGTCGAGCGCGTTCGCCTGCGCGGGCCGGTCGATGGTCACGACCGCGACGTGGGGATGATCGGCGGGAAGGTCGAAGCGAATGGCCATCCCGCGAGCTGAGCACGCGCCCGCGTGGATCGTCAACGCGGAGCGGCCTGGCTACAATGCCGACCCATGGACGCACCGGTTCTCTATTGTGTGAAGGCCTGGGTCTCGCCGGACGGCGGCGAGCGCTGGCTCCGTTGGCTCGAGGAGAAGCACATGGAGGAGGTGATCGCGGAGCCCGGCTTCCTCTGGGCGCGCCGCTGCCAGCTCGAGCAGCGCGACGAGAAGGGGTGGACCGGCTGGCTCCTCGTCTACGGGCTCGAATCCCGGGACGCGCTCGAGCGCTACCTCCGCAGTCCGGCGCGCGAGCGGTTCTGGCGCGAGCTCGAACCGATGAACGACGTCCACCGCGCCGAGCGGTTCTGGGGCACGGTCGACTTCGAGGTGGACGCCCGATGACCCACACGCTCCGCGCCGTGACGCCGGGCGACGTCGAGGACGTCTTCCGGCTGGTGCGGGCGCTCGCGGAGTACGAGCAGCTCACCGGCGACGTGACGGGGAGCGTCGCGGCGCTCCGCGAGCACCTCTTCGGCGCGCGGCCCTACGCCGAGGTCGTCGTGGCCGAGGTCGACGGCCGGCTCGTCGGCCTCGCGCTCTTCTTCCACAACTACTCGACCTTCCGCACCGCGCCCGGCCTCTGGCTGGAGGACCTCTTCGTCGAGCCGGCCCATCGACGCCACGGCATCGGGACGGCGCTCCTCGCTCACGTCGCGCGTGTGGCCGCGGAGCGCGGCTGCGCGCGTCTCGAGTGGAGCGTCCTCGACTGGAACGCGCCCGCCATCGCCTTCTACGAGCGACAGGGCGCGGAGGTGCTGCCCGACTGGCGCATCTGCCGCGTGACCGGCGCGGCGCTCACGCGCCTCGCGGGCCGCTAGCCTTCGAGCCGCGCCAGATTTCCCGCGCGTGCGAACCGCTCGCGGAGCGCACGCAGGTCGTCCGCCGTGAAGCGGCGGTACGCGTCCTCCCCTCGCGGGCGCCACCACACCGGATCCGTGACGAGGAACTTCTCCCGCTGCAGCTCGCGCTTCAGGACCTTGTTGGTCTCCGTGCGGCGCAGGTCCGGGACGATCCGCAGGAAGGTGGGCGTCCACTTCGGCGAGAGGTCCGGTTGCGCGTCGACGAACCTCGCGAAGCCGGCCGGGTCGAAGACGGCGCCGTCGCAAAGCGCGAGCGCGGCCATCACGCGGTCGCCGGCCTCCGCATCGGGGACGCCGTACACCGCGGCGAGGAACACGTCGGGGTGGCGCTGGAGGATCGCCTCGACCGGGCGGGCGAGGAAGTTCTCGCCCTCGACGCGGATCCACTCGACGTCACGGCCGGCGAAGTAGACGAAGCCGTCGGCGTCGCGGTAGCCGAGGTCGCCGGTGTGGAACCCCCCGCCGCGCGTGCGTGCGCGCGTCGCCGCCTCGTTGCGGTAGTAGCCCTCGAACATGCCGGGTCCGGCGGTGTTGACGATCTCGCCGATCGCCGCCTCGGGATTGAGCACGCGGCCGTGCGCGTCGAGACGCGCGGGCGGGCACTCACGTCCTTCCTCATCGAGGATCGCCACACCGGGCGCTGGGCGGCCGAGCGCGCCGGGCGGGTCCCCGTCCTGCCGCGTGAAGACGACGCCCACCTCGCTCGCGCCGTACGAGTCGACGACGCGGCAGCCGAAGCGGCGCGCGAAGGCGTCCAGGTACTGGCGCGGCCCCTCGTTGCCGTACGCGAGCCGGAGCGGGTTGTCCGCGTCGTCCGCGCGCTCCGGCGTGTCCATCACGTAGGCGAGCGGGCTCCCGACGTAGTTGAAGAGCGTGCACCCGTAGCGGCGGACGTCGGCCAGGAACCGGCTCTTGTGGAAGCGGCGCGCGAGGACGAGCCGCGCCCCGCCGACCAGCGCCGTCCCGAGCGCGAGGATCTGGGCGTTCGCGTGGAAGAGCGGCATCGCGCAGTAGACGGCGTCGTCGGGCGCGCAGCCGGTCACCATCGCCGCGGCGCCCTGCGACATCATGAGGAGACGGCCGTGGCTCCGCACGACCGCGCGCGGAGCGTCCGTCGTCCCCGACGTGAAGACGAGGAGGAAGAGGTCCTCCTCGCGGATCGGCGCGTCGGGGTCGGTGTCGCCGACGCCTTGGAGCGCGTCCTCGAGCGGCGGCCACGCCGTCGACACGGGCGCCTCGTCCCAGCGGCGCGCGACCAGCACGTGCGGTGCCGACTGCCCGTCGAGCGCCGCGGCGAGCGGCTCCGCGAACTTCCCCTCGGTGACGACGATCGCGCAGTCGCTGTAGGAGACGTCGCGCGCGAGGTGCGCGCCCCGGCGCGTTGGGTTGAGCCCGACCACCACCGCGCCGGCGAGCGCGGCGCCGAGCTCGGCGAGCACGAACTCGGGGCGGTTCTCGAGCAGGAGCCCGACGTGGAAGGGCCGCGCCGGGTCGCGGAGCGCGCGGAAGAGGTTCGCGTGGCGGCACGCCTCGCGGTACGTCTCGGCGAAGCTCAGGCACGCGTCCTCGAAGACGAGGAACGGACGATCGGGAGACTCCGCGGCGCGCAGCCGGAGCACGTCGCCGAGGCCGCGCAGGTCCCTCTCCACGATCGCGCGGCTACCTCGCGCCGCGCGCGGCGTCAAGGAACTACGGCGCCTGGAGGGCGTCCATCGCGATGCGGAGCCCCTGCGCGGGAGATCTCCGGCCGGCGCGCCGCCGCGCCGGCGACGCGTCGTCCCGACGGAGCAGCGCGGAGCCGGGGCTCGGCCGGTGGACGGCGCGGTCCATCGGTCGCGTCTTCAGCCGCCGCTCGGCGGCGAGGCGGATCCGGTGCCGCGCGATCTGCACGTACTCCGCGACGATCTCCGCGCCCGCAGCGCGCCGGCCGTGGAGGACGGCCGCGCATGCCGTCGTGCCGACGCCCATGTACGGATCGACGACCAGGTCGCCGGGCGCGGTGGTCGCGAGCAGGAGCCGCTCGACGAGCTCGACCGGGAACTGACACGGGTGGACGGTCTTCTCGATGTGGTTCGCCTTGACGTTGGGGAAGATCCACACGTCCCCCGGGTTCTTGCCGAGCGGGTTGCCCGTGTACTCGCCCACCCGCCGTCCCTTCCACGCCCGCTTGCCGGGATACTTCTGCGGCACCCGGATGGGATCGAGGTCGAACGCGTAGCGCTCGCCCTTCGTGAACCAGAGGATGACCTCGTACCGCCCCGAGAACCGCTTCGCGCAGTGGAGCCCGTGCTCGAAGTGCCAGACGATCCGGTTCCGGAGAGCGAGGTCGGCGTGCCGCGCGAAGACCGGATGGAGGAGGATGTCGATCGGGACGATGCGGCCCCCGGCCACGTGGTTCCCGACCTCCCAGCAGATGCTGCCGCCGGGGCGGAGCACGCGGACGCATTCGTCGACGACGCGGCCCTGCTCGGCGACGTACTCCTCGACGGTCCGCCGCCGGCCGCGCTCGTAGCGCTTGCCGATGTTGTAGGGCGGCGAGGTGACGACCAGCTGGGCGCTCGCGTCGGGGAGCTGGCGGAGAAGGTCGATCGTGTCCCCGTGGTGCAGCGTGACCGGGGCGACGGGATTCCAGGCGCTCGCGATCCTCATCACCACCTCCGCGGCGGATATAGCGCGATCGACGCGCTGCCCAAAGCCTCTCGACAGGGCCGTGTCCCGGAGGTACCACCCCAGCGATGGACTACGACCTCAAGATCGCCGGCGGCACGATCCTCGACGGGACCGGCGCCCCGGGGGTGCGGGGCGACGTCGGCATCCGAGCGGGGCGGATCGCCGCCCTCGGCGCGGCCCCGGGCAGCGCGGCGCAGACGATCGCTGCCGACGGCCGCATCGTGGCGCCCGGGTTCGTCGACATCCACACGCACTACGACGCGCAGGTGCTGTGGGACCGCATGCTCACGATCTCCCCGTGGCACGGCGTCACGACGGTCGTCATGGGGAACTGCGGGTTCGGCGTCGCGCCGACGCGTCCCGAGCACCGGACGTTGATCCTCCGCACGCTCGAGAAGGTCGAGGGCATGAGCTTCGAGGCGCTCGAGGCGGGCCTCGGCCGCGAGTGGCCGTTCGAGAGCTTCCCGAGCTACCTCGACGCCATCGAGCGGCGCGGCACGGCGATCAACGTCGCCGCGTTCGTCGGGCACACCCCGATCCGACTGTTCGTGATGGGCGAGGAGGCGACGGAGCGGCCGGCGACGCCGGACGAGACCGCCCGCATGCGCGCGCTCGTCCGCGAGGCGATCGACGCGGGGGCGGTCGGCTTCTCCACCTCGAAGGCGCCGACGCACGTCGGGCACGCCGGGAAGCCCGTCCCGAGCCGCGTCGCCGAGCTCGCCGAGATCGAGGCGCTGGCCGGCGCCCTCGGCGACGCCGGGCGCGGCGTCATGCAGGCGACGATCGGCCCCGGGCTCTTCTTCGACGAGTTCGCCGGCATCGCGCGGCGGACGGGACGGCCGGTCACGTGGACCGCGCTCCTCGCCGGCATGCTCGGGCCGGGCTCGCACCGCACCCTCCTCGACCGCTCGATCGAGCTCATCCGCGACGGCTTCCCGATCGTCCCCCAGGTCGCGTGCCGTCCACTGAACGTCGACTTCGACCTGGCGGAGCCGTTCCCCTTCGAGAGCCTTCGCGTCTTCCGGCCCGTGTCGGCGGCGGACCGCGAGGGGAAGAAGCGCATCTACCGCGATCCGGAGTTCCGGCGCGCGTTCAAGGAGCTGCTCGCCAGCCGGAGCGGCGGGCCTTTCGCGGCGTCGTGGGACCGCGCGTGGATCTCCTTCCATCCGACGGATCATTCGCTGGAGGAGCGGCGCGTCGACGAGGTCGCGCGCGAGCGCGGCGTCGATCCCGTCGACCTGGTCCTGGACCTGTCCCTCGCGACGGACCTCCAGGCGCGCTTCCGCCTCGCGATCCTCAACCACGACGAGACGGAAGTGGGCGAGCTGCTCGCCGATCCGCACACGGTCCTCGGCCTCTCGGACGCCGGCGCGCACGCGAACCAGCTCTGCGACGCGTGCTTCGCGACCCATCTCCTCGGCCGGTGGGTGCGCGAGAAGGAGGCCATCCGGCTCGAGGAGGCGGTGCGGATGCTCACGTCCCGCGCCGCCGAGGTGCTCGGCCTCGCGGATCGCGGGCTCCTCGCGACGGGCAGGCCGGCGGACGTGGTCGTGTTCGACCCGCGGACCGTCGGCGCCTCGAAGCTCCGCCGCGTGTGCGACCTCCCGGGCGGCGCCGATCGGCTCGTCGCCGACGCCACCGGCATCGACGCCGTCGTCGTGAACGGCCGCATCGTCCGCCGGGAGGGGCGCGACGCCGTCGACCCCGCGGGGCCGCTCCCGGGCGCGTTGCTCCGGAACGGGCGCGCCTCGATTTGACCCGCCGCGCGGCGCGCTGGTAACGGACGACCATGGCCGAGCGACGGAGCGCGCTCGCGGGGATCCGCGTCATCGACCTCTCGCACCAGGCGGCCGGCCCGTGGTGCACGTCGCTCCTCGGCGACCTCGGCGCCGACGTGATCAAGGTCGAGAAGCCGGGACGCGGCGACGGCATCCGCTACGCCGACCGCACCGGGCGTCTCCCGCCCGAGATCGGCGGCCTCAACTTCCAGGGCCTGAACCGCAACAAGCGCGGACTCACCATCGACATCGGACAGGACGCGGGATGTGCGCTCGTGCGCCGGCTCGTCGCGCAGGCCGACGTGCTGGTCGAGAACTTCCGCCCCGGGGTGATGGAGCGTCACGGGCTCGGCTGGGACATGCTCCACGAGCTCAACTCGCGCCTCGTCTACTGCTCGATCACCGCCTTCGGCCCGCGCGGCCCGCTCGCGCAGAAGCCCGGCATGGACCTGATCCTCCAGGCGACGGGCGGGCTCATGGGGCACACGGGCGAGCCCGGCGGCCCGCCGATCAAGTCGGCGCCGCCGGTCGCGGACATCAACACCGGGATCT
>CAZLYE010000005.1:0-10816 GCA_964562865.1 uncultured Binatia bacterium (SeqCode)
CCCGCCGTCGCGGCCGGGATCCTCGTGCTGATGGCGAGCGTGCTCGCCTGCTACACCGGCGCGTTCATCGCCGGCGTGCGCTGGTTCGAGGACCGCGGGCTTCCCGCGGTGTGGCTCGCCGCGCCGCTCTGGGTCACGCTCGAATGGATGCGCTCGTGGTTCTTCATCGGCTTCCCGTGGGCCGCGCTCGGGTACTCGCAGTACCGCTACCACGACCTGGTCCAGATGGTGGAGGTGACGGGGGTGTACGGCCCGTCCGCGCTCCTCGTCTTCTGCAACGCCGTGATCGCCGCGATCATTCCCGACCGGGGAGCGGGTGGGGCACCCCGCCGGCTCGCGCCGGCGCTCGTCGTGCTGACGCTGCTCATGTGCGGCGTGCCGCTCTGGGGCGGGTGGCGCGCCGCGATGCTCGCCCACCGGCCGCCGGCGGGTACGCTGCGCGTCGCGATCGCGCAGGGCGACATCGAGCAGGACCACAAGTGGGATCCCGCCTACCAGGACGAGACGATGGCGCGGTACCGGGCGCTCACCACCGGCGCGGCGGCGCGGGGACCGGAGCTCATCGTGTGGCCCGAGACGGCCACGCCGTTCTTCTTCCAGCAGCCCGGCGCGCTCCGCCAGGGCGTGCTCGACCTCGCGGCGCAGAACCGCGTGTACCTGCTCTTCGGCAGCCCGGCCTTCCGCCAGGATCACGCGGGTGCCCTCGAGGAGATGAACCGCGCCTACCTCGTCACGCCCGACGGCTGGGAGGCGGGCTCGTACGACAAGATGCAGCTCGTGCCGTTCGGCGAGTACGTCCCGTACGCGCGCGTGTTCTTCTTCGTGAACCGGATCGTCGAGGCGGTCGCGACGGTCGTCCCCGGCCTCGAGCCGTCCGTCTTCCGGCTCCCGACGTCCCGCTTCGGCGTGCTCATCTGCTACGAGGACGTCTTCCCGGCGCTCACCCGTCGCTTCATCGACGGCGGCGCAGACTTCCTCGTGAACATCACGAACGACGCCTGGTACGGACCCACCTCGGCGCCCCACCAGCACCTCGCGCAGGCGACGTTCCGCGCCGTCGAGAACCGCGTGCCGCTCGTGCGCGCCGCGAACACGGGCATCTCCGCGATCGTCGACCCGGACGGCCGCATCAGCTGGCGCGGCCCGCTCTTCGAGACGATCTTCCACGTGGACGAGATCGCGTGGCCCGGGGTGCGGACGTTCTACACGCGCTTCGGCGACGTCTTCGCGTGGACGTGCGCGCTCGCCTCGCTCGGCGCCATCGGCTATGGTGCCGCGAAGGGACGCTGGTGATGGCAACGCGGCTCGATCCGATCCAGGTCGCGGCTCTCCGCGAGCGCGTACACGGCCTCCAGGAGCGCGTCGCCGCGCTCGGGAGGCATCTTTGACCTGCCGAGTCTCGAGCGGCGTGCGGCGGAGCTGAGCGAGCAGGCTGCGGCGCCGGGCTTCTGGAGCGACGCCGAGAAGGCCCAGGCCGTCGGGCGCGAGACCGCCGCCGTCCTCGACGCGATCGCGCGCTGGAAGCGTCAGCGCGAGGGCGCGGACGAGGCCCAGGTCTTCCTCGAGCTCGCCGAGGAGGGCGATCCCGAGGCGCTCCGCGAGCTCGAGGAGAAGATCACGCAGGTCGAGACGGAGCTCGCGGCGCTCGAGCTGTCACGGCTCCTCGGCGGCGAGCACGACGCCGGCGACGCGATCGTCGAGATCCATCCCGGCGCGGGCGGGCTGGAGGCGCAGGACTGGGCCGAGATGCTGCTCCGCATGTACCTCCGCTGGTGCGAGCGTCGCGGGTTCCGCGCGGAGCTGCTCGAGCATCAGCCGGGGGAGGGCGCGGGCATCAAGAGCGCGACCTTCACCGTGCAGGGCCCGTACGCCTACGGCTATCTCCGGTCCGAGGCCGGCGTGCACCGCCTCGTGCGCATCTCCCCGTTCGACGCGAACGCGCGGCGCCAGACGTCGTTCGCCTCGGTGCTCGTCCTGCCGGACATCGAGGAGGACATCGAGGTGGAGGTCCGCGACGAGGATCTGCGCGTCGACACGTACCGCTCGAGCGGCGCGGGCGGGCAGCACGTCAACAAGACCGACTCCGCCGTGCGCCTGACGCACCTCCCGACGGGCATCGTGGTCGCCTGCCAGAACGAGCGGTCGCAGCACAAGAACCGCTCGATGGCGATGAAGATCCTGAAGGCCCGCCTCTACGAGCTCGAGCGCCAGAAGCAGGACGAGAAGATGGCCGAGCTCACGAAGGGGAAGAAGGAGATCGGCTTCGGCCACCAGATCCGCTCCTACGTCCTCCACCCCTACCGCATGGTGAAGGACCACCGGACGGGCACCGAGGTCGGGAACGCCGACGCCGTGCTCGACGGTCAAATCGACGCGTTCATCGACGCGTACCTGCGGCAGGCCGAGCCAGGGGCGGTGGGCTGACGTCGCGCCCGCCGCGCCCGCGCGCGGCCACCTGCCATCCGCCGGTCCGGAGCGGCCGGCAGCGGACGACGACCGGGTCGCCGTCGTCGGTCCGGCCCCGCCACTCGTAGGTCCCGTCGGGGGACGTCGGGAGGCGCCACCCGCCGTCGGCGGGCGGGATGGCGAGCCGGAGAAGGCGCTGCCCGTCGTCGAGCGACAGCGTGAGCCCCGACACGGTCGGGTCGAACGTGCCGTACCCGCTCTCGCCGAGCAGGACGGCCTTCACCATGAACTCGCGGCCGAGGCGCACCTTCACGGGGAGGACGCTCGCGCCGGCGCAGGCGGACACGCAGTGACAGTCTGCGCGGCAGCTCCCGGGACAGGCCGGCGCGTCGGCGCCGTCGCACTCCTCGCCGGTCTCGCGGACGCCGTTGCCGCAGACCGGCGGCGGGCCGCCGAACGTGGTCGCGGTGAGCTGGTACTCGCCGACGCCCGCCTTCCGGAGCGCCAGCGCGTACCACGCGCCGGCCGCGGGAAAGTCGAATGCACAGTAGCTGTACTGCGTCGGGCCGTTCGCGCGGCAGTCCCAGCTCGACGTGGTGGGCGGGCTCCCGGCCTTCACGTAGAGGTCGAAGTCCGCCTCGCCGTCGTCGGTCCCGTGGAGCGCGACGCGGAGCTCGTTGGTCCCCGCCGGCACGTCGAGTCGGTAGGAGACCGCTTCGTGCGTGGCGTCGAGCGCGCCGGTGAAGTGGGTGACGACCGTCCCGCTCTCGCCGGCGGCCGGCAACGCGCCGCAGCTCGCCCGGCCGAGGTCGGCCCCGGCCTGCGCCGCGATCCACGCGCGGTAGCGGTACACGTTCGCGTCGTAGTCCCAGTCGACGGGGCTGCACGTGGTCTTCCGGCCGCCCGAGGTGACGCCGGCGACGACGGGGCCATCGCCAGGGTCGGTGAACAGCGGACCGCCCGAGTCGCCGTTGCAGGTGTCCGCGCCCGTCCCGTCGAACGTCCAGCAGACCGACGTCGCGTTCGAGATCCCGCCCTGGCACGCGCCGGTCGTCACGGTGCCCCAGCGCTTGAGCCCGTAGTCGGAGTCGAATCCGCCGCCGCGCCCGAATCCGACGATGATCCCCGGCGTACCGCTCGCCGTCGGGCTCGCGGCGATCCCCGACGGCGCGATGCCCGTCACCGGGGAGGCGAGCCGCACGATCGCGACGTCGGCGACGGGGAACGCGTAGGCCGGGTGCACGCGGATGCTCGCGATGCGGGCGAAGCCCGCGTGCTGGAGGTAGACGATGCGCCCGTCGGGACGCGGGGCGTCCGCGCCCTGGCAGGCGGCGCCGTTCTTCTCGCACACGCAGTGCGCGGCCGTGAGGAGCGTCTGGCAGCCGATGAGGACGCCGGTGCACCAGGAGCTCACCGTGTCGGGGTCGCTCCCGAGGAGGAGTGCCGCGGTCGAGGGGAAGCCGGACGTGAGCGCGCCGTTGACGATCGCGGGACGGGGTGGGGCGCTCCTGCCCGCGGCCGCGCAGACGACCGGGACGGTGCCGAGGAGCGCGGCGAGGCAGAGCGCGGCGGGCGGTCGCGGGCGCCGGACCATGGGACCGGCGCCGGGTGCAGGTTCCAGACCACGCGCCCCCACGTAAACGCTGGGGGTCCGGCGGGCCCGAATGTGCCACGCGGGAGGGACTGTGCCGGGACTGGCTCGGGGCCGCCAATTTTCTGCCAGGCCGGCCAGAGTCCCGATCACCTTTGTGCGGTCCACCGAGCCGGCGCCACCGCCGTCGTCGGGGCCGCGGAGCAAATTGTCACGCGGATCCGCGGATCGCCTCAGGCGCTCGCCACGGCAAAGGACTTGGCACGCGATAAGCAGAGCGCGCGTCACTGTCCACGGCCCCCGCCGTCCCACCGCGTCGTGCGGCGGGGAGGGGGATGGGCCGCAGGAGCAGGTGGCAGGGGAGGATGCGATGAAGAGAGGGCTCGGTAGGGGGAGCGTGCTCGTGGTGGCTGGCGCCCTGACGCTCGGGGCGGGCTTCGCGATTCCGTCGGTCGCGTCGGCGGCCCTCGAAGACCAGACGAGCTGCGGGCGGAGGACCGTGGTCGAGATCGACAACAAGATCTGCCCCACGACTCGGCGCCGGCCGGCGGTGGTGATCCACCGCGCCTGCTGCGCGAACGCGAAGGGCAAGGTTCGTTGCAAGCATTTCCCGAAGTGCCCGCGTCGCTCCCCGTCGTAGTTCGACGAATCCGACGCGCCGATGGGTGCAACGTGGAAGGACGGCGGCCTCCGGGCCGCCCTGATGCTCTCGCTCGCGTTGTCGTGTGCGGTCGGCTGTAGCACCCGGCACAGCATCTCTTCCGATCCCGATCGCGTTCACCCCTCGCCGCCCAGCGCAGCGGACCTGATCAGCAGCCGCGACAGCGCGCGGCTCGCGGCGCTCGCAGCCGCGCGCGCCGCGGCGCCCTCCGACGGCGGATACCGGATCGGTCCAGACGACATGCTGGACATCCGGATCCCCGATCTCCTCGAGGCCCAGTCGACGAGTGCCTCGCATGGCGGCCAGGGTGGGACGGATCTTCCGGTCGTCAGCGGCGCGCCGACCTTCCAGCAGGGGATGCGCGTCAGCGCGAGCGGTGACGTGAACATCCCGACTCTCGGACCCGTCCCGGCCGCCGGCCGGACACCGAGCGAGCTCGAGGCCGAGATCGCGCGGCGGCTCGTCCGCGCCGGGATCCTCCGCAACCCGCAGGTCGGTGTGCTCGTCGTCGAGTACCGGAGCCGCGTGATCCCGGTGATCGGGAGCGTCGAGCGCCCCGGGCTCTATCCGCTCACACGGGTCGGGACGACGCTCGCCGACCTCGTCTGGGCGGCCGGCGGGCCGAACAAGGAGGCGGGCCGCGTCGTCCAGTTCACGCCGGCCGACGAGCCCGGCGGCGACGGCTCCCCGCTGCACCTCGACCTCGAGGTGCTGCTCCACCCCGGCGCGCACAGCGGCGGCCTCCCGCCGGTGCTCGCGCGGCCGGGCGACGTCGTCAGCCTCGAGCCCGCAGGCAGCGTCCTGGTCGACGGATGGGTCGAGCACCCGGGCTCCTATCCGGTGACGCGCGGCCTCACCGTGAGCGGCGCGGTCGCGGCGGCCGGCGGCCACATCTTCGCGGCGAATCGCCGGAACGCCATCGTGAAGCGCGTCTTCGGCGCGGGCGAGGATCGCTTCTTCGTCGTCGACCTCGAGGCCGTGGCGCAGGGGCTCGCGCCCGACATGCCGGTCACCGACGGCGACGTCGTCCGGCTGCCCGCCTCGGTCGGCAAGCTCCTTCCCTGGGGCGCGTGGACCGTCGCGAAGGAGATGGTCCACGTCGGCGGAAACGTGCTGCTCTTCTGAGGAGGTCTCCATGGCGACGCCCGAACGTCTGCTGCCCATGGAGATGCCGAAGCCGGGACCGCTGCCGCCCGGCGTGATCGAAGCCGAGTTCACCGAGGCGACGCCGCGCCATCTGCGCGACTACCTGCGTCTCCTCTACAAGTACCGCTCGCTCGCGACCGGCTGTCTCGCGCTCATGATCGGCCTCAGCACGCTCGTGACGCTGCTCACGACGCCACTCTACACGTCGTTCACCCAGCTCGAGGTCGCGCGCCAGTCGCCGATCCAGCTCCAGCTCGAGGAGAACGTGCTCCGCGTCGAGGACAACGACCGGAACGTGAACGGGACGTCGAGCTTCCTCGCGACGCAGGTCGCCGCGCTCAAGAGCCGGGACCTGGCGGAGCGCGTGATCCGGACGCAGCACCTCGCCGAGAATCAGGCGTTCCTCGATCCGGGGCCGTCGCGGCGCGGGTTGTTCGCGGCCAGCGGCCACCTGCTGACGATGCTCCGCCCGCGAGGCTGGGAGGCGTCGCCGGGCGCGTCGGGGAACGTGGGGCCGACGGCGGGTGACGTGGATCCGGCCCTGATCGACCGCTACCTCACCTACCTGAGGGTCCAGGACGTCCGCGGCACCGACCTGATCGAGGTGCGCTTCACGACCCCCGATCCCGCCCTCTCGGCCTTCCTCGCCGCCGCGCACACGCAGGCGTACATCGAGGCGAACGACGAGGCGCGCCGCGCGACGGACGTGACCGCGAAGGAGTTCCTCGGGCAGCAGATCAAGGAATCGCGCGAGCAGGTGGAGGCGGCGGAGGCCGCGCTCGCACGCTTCGCGACCGAGCATCCGAACGTCGCCGTCAACCAGGAGCAGAAGACCGTCGCGCAGCGGATCACCGACGTCTCGACCGCGCTGTCGCGGGCCGAGGAGATCCGGCTCGCCCTCCAGGGCCGCTACGACTTCCTGACCGCGCCGACGGCCGACCCGCTCTCCTACTTCCTCGATCGGCCCGGTGTGCAGAAGATCCACCTGGCCCTCCTCGACCTGCGCGCGGATCGCGCGGGCCTGAGCGAGCGGCTCGGCCCGAACCACCCGCAGATGTCGGAGCTCCGGCGTCACGAGTCGGAGCTGGAGTCGCAGCTCCGGGCCGAGGTCGCGCAGGAGATCTCGGGCGTGCGGTCGCGCCTCGAGTCCGCGACGCTGCGCGAGGACCAGCTCCGTCGCAAGCTCGGCCACCTCGAGGAGGCCTCGATCGCGCTCCGCGACCTGGGCACGCGCTACGACCTCCTGAAGAACGAGGTCGAGACGCGGCACGCCCTCCACGCCTCGTTGCTGAAGCAGGAGATGGAGACCGCGGTGAACTCCGAGCTGACCGCGCCGAACGTGCGCGTGGTCGAGCGGCCCGACGTCTCCCGGCGGCCGAGCACGCCGAAGCTCCCGCTGAACCTGACGCTCGGCCTGCTCGCCGGGCTCGTCGCGGCGGGTTCCGCCGTGCTCCTCTGCGATTACTTCGACAACAGCGTGAAGAGCAGCGCCGAGGTGGAGCTCCTGCAGCTTCCGATGCTCGGCACGATCCCGAACTTCGCGCTCGCCCGGCGCGTGTCCGCGCGCTTCGGGGCCGGGAGCGACGCCGCGAAGAACGGGAACGGCGTCGGCCAGGACCCCGGGCTGATCGTGCTCCACGAGCCGCGTTCGCCTGCGGCCGAGGCGTTCCGCGCGCTCCGCACGGCGGTGCTCTTCTCGACCCCGGCGGCGCCGCCGAAGGTCATCATGGTGACGAGCGCGGGCGCCAGCGAGGGCAAGACCGTCACGTCCGTCAACCTGGCGAGCAGCCTCGCCGAGGGTGGGGCGCGGGTGCTGCTCGTCGACGTCGACCTCCGTCGGCCGCGCTGCCATCACGTGCTGCAGGTGACCAACGAGCGGGGGCTCTCGAGCTTCCTCGCTGGGCAGGCGGAGCTCGAGAGCGTCGTCCAGCCGGTCGAGGGGACGAGCCTGTCCTTCGTGCCCGCGGGGGCGACGCCGCCGAACCCGGCGGAGCTCGTCGGCTCGGCGCGGATGCGCGACGCCGTCGAGCAGCTCCGCGAGCGCTACGACTTCGTGATCCTCGACTCACCGCCGGTCCTCCCGGTGACCGACGCCGTCGTCCTCGGTCGCGAGGCGGACGGGGTCATGCTGGTCGTGAAGGGCTACGACACGCCGCGCGAGCTGGTGCGCCGTGCCCGGGACCAGCTCCTCCAGGCGAGTGTCCATCTCCTCGGGGCGGTCGTGAACAACGTCGACCTCAACTGGGGCGACCACTACTTCTACAACCGCTACTACGGCTACGGCGGCTACTACGGCAACACCGAGTCGGCGCAGCTCGAGGGCAGCGCATGAGAGACCCGCTCGACCGGTGGATGCTGCGTGCGCTCCAGGCGCTCGTCTTCGGGCTGCCGCTGTTTCTCGGTGGGCGCGACCCGTTCGCGGCCGCCGCGGCCGCCGTCACCGTGCTCGTCCTCCTCGCCGTCACGCTCCGCGAGCGACGGCGCCGCGGCGACGCGCCGCACGCGCCCGGCATCGCGGCGCTCGCGGGGTTCGTGCTGCTCGCCCTCGCGACGACGGTCCCGCTCCCTCCGTCCGTCCTCCGCGTCGTCGCCCCGGTGTCGTCGGACCTCTACGCGCGCATGCTGCCCGGATGGCCGAATGCGGGCGGCTGGACCGCATGGCGGGCGCTCGCGATCGACCCCTACGCGGTGTGGACGGAGCTCGGACGGCTCTCGATCGGGCTCGGCGTGTTCGCGGTCGTCGTCGCCTACCCGTGGGCGGATGACGCGCCGGACGAGAGCGGCCGGTCCGCCGCCTTCGCGTCGCTCGTCCTCACCGTCCTCGCCGGCGGGGCGTTCCTCGCCTGCATCGCCCTCGTGCTGGCGGGCCTCGGGAACGGCCGCGTGATGTGGATCAGCGACGCCGAGGTCATGCCCGGCCGCGCCTCGGGACCGTTCGTCAATCCGAACCACTTCGCCGCCTGGCTCGAGATGGTGATCCCCGTCGCGCTCGCGTACGGGTTCGCGCTCACACGGCGCGTCGGCCGCCGGCTCGCGCGCTCGATCGCGGCGGGCCGCGGCATGGGCGTGCAGCGGCGCCGCGCGTGGGTCACGTCGCTCATCGCGCACCAGGAGCGGCTGTGGGCGCCCCTCCTCGTCGGGACGACGCTCCTCCTCATGCTGGTCGCGCACCTCGCGGCAGGATCGCGTGGCGGCACGGCGGCGCTGCTCGTCGGGCTGTCCGTCGCGAGCGCCGGCATGATGCTCCACCGTGGGCGCTCCGGACGCCAGGGACGGGCCCGGCGCTGGGCGCCGCTCGTGCTCGGCCTCGTGCTGTTCGTCGCCGGCGCCGGCTCGATCGTCGCGTGGGGCCTGAGCGACGTCGACCAGCACGACGCCACGCAGGACGTTGGCGACGTCAGCTTCGTCAGCCGGATCTGGGTCGCGGCGCAGGGCAGCGGGATCGTCCTCGACCATCCGCTCTTCGGGACCGGCCTCGGGACCTGGCTCCACGCCTTCCGGCCCTACGTGAGACCCCCCATCGACGGCGGCATCTGGGACCACGCCCACGACGACTACCTGGAGCTCGCCGCGGAGACGGGGCTCGCGGGCTCGATGCTCGCGGTCCTCTTCCTCGTCGCGGTGGTGCGGGCGATCCGCTCGCCGCGCGGGGACTCGGGCAGCCGTCGGGAGCGCGGCGGATGGCCGCGGGGCGGTGCGCCGCGGGGCTTCGAGCCGTCGGACTGGCGCGCGGCGCTGGGCGACACCGGGCCGCTCCGCTGGGGTCTCACCGGCTCGCTCGCCGCGATCGCCGTGCACAGCCTGGTCGACTTCGGCCTCCACATGCCCGCGAACCTCCTCCTCGCGATGCTGATCCTCGCGCTCCTCGTCCTCTCCGCGGGGAGGCAGACGCTCGCGCCGACCCCGGCGCTCGCGCTCCTGCTCGGTCTGCTCGCCCTGCCCCTCGCGCCGCAGGTGCTGAACGCCACGCTCGTGCTGATGGGCGGTACGCCGCTCGCGCCGGCCGACTGCGTCGCAAGTGCCGACGTCCGTCTGGCGGAGGAGGGCGACCCGGCCCGGGACGCCGCGCTCGCGCTGCTCCATCACGCCCTCGACCGCTCGCCCGCCGACCGTGAGGTGCACGAGGCGCTCGCCGAGGCGCTCGGACCGGGCGCCGAGGGCGACGAGGCGCTCCGCCGTGCGCTCGCGCTCGAGCCGTCATCCGCCGAGCTGCGCGACGAGCTCGGGATGCGTCTCCTCGCGCGTGGCGACGAAACGTCGGGCGCGGCGGAGCTCGAGGCGTCGATGCGCGGCCTCCCGGCTCTCGCCTCGCACGCGTATCTCAGCCCGCAGCTCCAGCCCCGCACGAGGGACGCCGCCCGCGTGCTCCGGGCGCTTGCCGAGGGCGACACGATGACCGTGCGCCTGGCATCGCTCGACGCAACGACGAGCGGGGCGATCGACCGCGGGCTCCGCCGCGCGCTCGACGAGGCGCCCGCGGGCGTCGAGCGGGCCGACATCCTCGACGACCTCGCGACGTTGCTCGAGGCGCGGGAGCAGTGGACCGATGCC
The DNA here is from genome assembly GCA_964562865.1 of uncultured Binatia bacterium (SeqCode). Classification (GTDB taxonomy): domain Bacteria; phylum Desulfobacterota; class Binatia; order DP-6; family DP-6; genus CAZLYE01. The sequence continues at coordinate 10,356 of CAZLYE010000005.1, forward strand.
GCATCGCTCCTCTCCTCCGAGGCCGAGCGCACCGTCGACGGCGGCAGCAACCTCGCGCGCGCGGCGCACGACTCGCTGAAGGCGGGTGACCTCGGCGCGGCGGAGCAGAGCCTGCTCGCCGCGGTGATCCGCACGCCGGACCAGGGCGACCTCTACCACGACCTCGCGGTCGAGGTGTACGCCGCGCGCGGCGACTTCTCGCTGGCGGAGGCGGTCCTCGACGCCGGAGAGCGGAACGCAGTCGACCTGCTTCCGGTCTACGACGGTGTGACGAAGGTCCTGACGCAGCGCGAGTCGGTCGTGACGGACGGCGCCGGCACCTCGGGCGCACCGGACGTGTCGGAGGCGGTGCCGTGAGAACGGAAGCCGCGGGAACGCCCGTGTGAGGGGGTGAGCCGTGCCGTCGGTGCCCCCGCGCAAGAGAGGATGACCGTGAGGTGTGTGGTGCGTGACGGGGCGAC
>CAZLYE010000006.1:0-3394 GCA_964562865.1 uncultured Binatia bacterium (SeqCode)
CGGAGAGCGCCTGCATGGAGAGACCTCCGAACTGGAGCCTGCCGGCTCTCTCTGACGCCGGTGAACGCCCTCCTCCCCCGCTACCGCTCCTCCGGCGCCCCGGGGTAGCGACGGTACGCGGGCAGACCGTCGTCGAGGCGCAGCCAGCCGATCCGGTCGCACGTGAACGAGTGATGGTCCGGCGGGAACACGTCCGGATGATCGAGGCTGCAGATCGTGACGCCGACGTCACCCGGCCGCTCCGCGCGGCTCGCGGTGAGAGAGGTGCCGCAGGTTGCGCAGAACGTTCTGGTGACCGGCGGCGATGACCGGAACTCCATCGGACGTCCGCAGAGCAGCTCGAACCGGTCCCGGAAAAACGACGCCCAGGCCACGACCGGGGCCCCCGAGGCACGCCGACAGCTGTCGCAGTGGCACATCACCGTGTAGCGCGGCCGTCCGCGCACCAGATATCTGATCGCGCCGCAGAGGCACCCGCCCTCGTTGACGATCTCGGTCATCTCTCGTGCTGGACCTTCCATATCCCGGTGTACGGCGCGTCGGGACGAGCCTCCCAGCTGCGGCCGTCGAAGCGCACGCGCTCGAGGGCCCCGGGATCGACGCCTTCGAGACAGCGGACGTTGATCATGTAGTTCTCGGGATTCGCGCGAGGACGGTAGAAGGACGCGATTCCGCAGTGCCGACAGAAGTGGTGGCGGGCTCGCCCGGTGCCGAACTGATACGTCGCGAGGTCTTCCTCGCCCTGCAGGAGCCGGAACCGATCCGGTGAGACCACGTGGTGGAGGTAGCCCTTGCGGGTGCAGATCGAGCAGTTGCACTCGCTCACCCGCGTGAGCTCGGTGCGAACCTCGAACTGGACCCGACCGCAGTGACACGAACCGCGATTCGTTCGCATTCCCGGGTCGGCGCGACTAGGTTGGTTGCGCCTCGATCACGCTGAGGGGCGTCGCCGTCGGCACGATGCCCGCGAGCGTGAAGCCGGCGCCCTCGAGCAGCGCGCGGTACTCGGCGGCGGTGCGCTCGTGGCCTCCGGTCAGCACCAGCATGTTCAGGTCGGTGAGCAGGATGCTCTGGGTGTCGACACCCCGATCGGTGCGCTCGGGGACGATCCGCTCGACCAGCAGGAGCCGCCCGTCGCGCGTCATGGCACGATGGCAGCTCCGGAGGATCGCGAGGCTCTGCTCGTCGTCCCAGTCGTGGATGATCCACTTGAGGAGGTAGGCGTCCCCGCCCGGAGGCACGGAGGCGAAGACGTCGCCCGCGACCGGCTCGCAGCGCGCGGCGAGCCCGCCGGCCGCCAGGCGGGCCCTGGCGCTCTCGATGACGGGCGGGATGTCGAACAGGATGCCCCGCAGACCGGGGTTGGCGGCCAGGATCGACGAGAGGAGCGCCCCCTGGCCGCCGCCCACGTCGACGAGCGTACGGACGCGCGAGAAGTCGTAGGCCGTGACCACGGCGGCGTCGAAGGCCGAGGTGAACGAGGTCATGGCCGCGTTGAAGATCGCCGCACCCTCGGGGTCGCGGGCGGCCATCTCGAAGAACGCACCGGCGGCACGCGGGCCCCACACCGTCTGCCCCGACCGCACGCACTGCTCGAAGTTCGCCCACGCGTTCCAGTGCCGCTTGTCGCCGTAGAAGATGACGCCCGCGCGGAGCGAGCCGGGGACCCCGTCACGGAGGAGGTTGCCGACCTCGTTGAGCGCGAAGCGACCGTCGGCCTCCTCGCTGAACACCCCGAGGCTCACGAGCGCCCGGAGGAGTCGGCGGAGCGCGCCCGGGTTCGCTCCCGTCGCGCGCGCCAGCTCGTCGCTGCCCTGGGGGCCGTCGGCGAGGCGGTCGGCGACCCCGAGCCGGACGGCCACGTGGAGGGCCTGCGTCACGCGGTAGCCGTTCAGCAGGTCGAGCAGCGTGAGGGCGGGTGTTCGCACGCCTTTGCAGGCAGCGATGCCCACAGTGCGTCGGGCAAGTCAATGTCGCCTGTCCCCGCCGTCGCGCAGGCAGGGATCATTGACCGCCCACACCGCCGGCTCTAGGACGCGCTACTTCGGTGGGTCGGTCGGGAGCTTCGCCGTGCGCCACGCGTCGAAGCCGCCGAGGAGCGCCCAGGCGTTCGTGAACCCGAGCTGCTGGAGCTGGAGCACCGCACGGGCGCTCGTGGCTTCGGCGTGTCAGGTACAGTAGGCGACGATCAGCGCGTCCTTCCGGACGCCTTTCGCCCACGCGTCGAGCTGGTCGCTCGGGACGTGGACGGCTCCGCGGATCATCCCGTCAGCGACGCTGCCCCGCGCGTCGAGGACGATCATCTTCTCGCCCGCGTCGCGACGCCGCTGCACCTCGGCCGGGGTGATGCGGCGGACGACGCCGGGATCGAACGCCGCCGTCTCCTCGGCCCGGAGCGAGGCGGCGAGGACACCGGCGAGCGCCAGCCCCACGACGAGGGAAGCGGTGAGCGATCTCATGCCCTGGAAGGTACGACTGCGCCACGCGTCCGGTCAACGGGTTCGACGCGCGAACGGACGTGCCGTGGAGACGCCCGGTCTCCACGGCACCGGAGACGACCTACTTGGCGACGGGCGCGGCTGCCGGCTTCGGCGCCGTGGGAGCCGTAGCGTGCCCCCGGTGATGCCGGCGATGGGCGGGCTTCTTCGCGAGCGCGAGCTTCTGGGACTCCGCCTTCGTCTTGGTCGACTTGGCGGCCGGCGCCGGGGCGGAAGACGTCGCCGGGGCCTTCGGGGCCGGGACCTCGGCGAGCGCCGGGGCCGCGAGCATGCCGAAGGCGAGGAGCGAGACTGCAATTCGGTTCATCGTCGTGGGACCTCCTTGCCGCATCATACACCAGGCGCGGGCAACTGGTTACGGGATGAACGCTCGGCAGCCTCCCCAGCCCTACACGACCCCGCGCGCCCGCAGCGCAGCCAGCATGGCACCATCGATCCCGACCTCGGCCAGGAGCGCGGCCGTGTCGACACCGAGGGCGGCGGCGGGCGCGTAGCGGGGCGCCATGCCGTCGATCTTGATCGGGCAGCCGACCTCGCGGATCGGGCCGAAGACCGGGTGCTCCACCTCGATCACCATCTCCCGTGCCAGCACCTGCTCGTCCGCGAGCGCCTCGTCCACCGTGTAGACGGGTGCGATCGGCACGTGGCCCCGCAGACGCTCGAGCCATTCCGCCGTCGTGCGGCGGAGGAACTCGGCCTTCAGGATCGGCCGGAGCGCGTCGCGATTCGCGAGGCGGTCGGTGAACGTCCGGAAGCGGGGGTCCTGGCCGAGCTCGCCGCGGCCCATGCGCTCCACCAGGCGCTCCCAGAACTTCTCCTTCATGCACATGATGACGATCCAGCCGTCGCGCGTCTGGAAGCTCTGGCTCGGGACGAGGCTCTGGTGCGCTCCGCCG
>CAZLYE010000007.1:0-12737 GCA_964562865.1 uncultured Binatia bacterium (SeqCode)
ACGCCGTCGGCGCCGAACGTCCGGAACTTCGTATACACGACCGGCGTCGCGACGGGCCCCATCCAGCCCGAGGAGGCGCTCGGGAAGCTGGTCGGAGAGCCGGCGAACGGGCCGTGGGTGCTGGTCGTGTCCGACGACACCGGCGGGCTCACGGGGATCCTCCACAGCTGGTCGCTCGCCATCTCGACCGTCGCGGCCGCGCACCCGTCCGCGCCGCTCTCGTTCCCGGGCACCGGCGGGTCGATTCCCGACAACGACCCGAACGGGCGGACCTCGTCGGTGGTCGTGTCTGGCGCCGGGCACCACCTCTACCACGCGAGCGTCACGGTCGACGCTCATCACCCGCGCTCCGGCGACCTGTCCTTCTTCCTCACCGGGCCGAGCGGGAAGCGCGTCGACCTCGTCACGAACCTCGGCGGCGGGAACGTCGACCTGTGGGCCGGGACGACGTTCGACGACCAGGCCGGCATGCCGGCGAGCGACTCGACGCTCCCCACGAGCGGCACGGCGTTCGGGACCGTCGCGGGCGAGGGCGCGCTGGCGGACTTCCTCGGCGACGATCCGAACGGCACGTGGACGCTCCTGGTGGTGGACAACCGGGGCGGCAACGTCGGGACGCTCGACAGCTGGACCCTCCACGTCGTCACCGCCTCCGTGTGCGGCGACGGCGTCGTCGACCCGGGCGAGCAGTGCGACGACGGCAACCGCATCGACGGCGACGGGTGCGACTCGAACTGCACGCCGACCGGCTGCGGGAACGGCATCGTCACGGCCGGAGAGGACTGCGACGACGGCAACACCATCAACGGGGACGGCTGCTCCGCCACCTGCCACACGAGCGAGGTGGACTGCAGCAACTGCGCCGACGACGACGGCAACGGTCTCGTCGACATCGCGGACCCCGCGTGTGCCGCGGCGCCGCTCACCCTGAAGAGCGGGCTGATCGCGCGAGGGCACGGGACGCGCGGCACGCTGCGGCTCCGCGGCGCGGTCGCCATGCCAGCCTCGCCCGCAGGTCCCGTGGAGGTGCTCCTGACGGATGCGAACGGGACGCTCGTCTGCGGCAGCGTCGGCGGGCTGCACTCGCTCGGCGGGGCGCGGACCGCGCACGGTCGCGTCGCCGGCAGCAACCTGGCGGTGAAGATCACCCGCAGCGGCGCCGTGACGATCACCGGGCACAACGTGGACCTCTCGAAGCTCGATCAGCCCACGATCACCGTGGGACTCGGCCTCGGCAGCGATCGCTTTGTCGCCGGCGGGGCGTTCAGATCGCGCGGCTCGCGCCGCTGGGTCTATCCGTAGTCGCACGCGTCATCCCGCATGGCGGCACGCGGCGCCGGTATGGGCGTTGCTGTCAGGTGTCGCTACTTCGCGGGAGGCCGGACGTGGAAAAGCAGGTAGGAAGAGGACACTGCGCAGCTCGCACGCCGCTCGACGCGGGACGTGCTGAAGGGGAGCCGGGGTCCGACCGGCGAACTTTTGCTGCTCGCCGTACGTTTTGTGACGCCGGCGAGCACGTACGCCTGAACCGTGACCAAACTCGTCGCCGCCGTCGCGTGCTTCTGCACGCGCTCGCTGCGGTGGCACTCGCCGCGACCACCGCACGAGCGGACCTCACCGCGTCGTACGACGGCAGCCTCACGATGCCGGGCGGCACGGCGGCGGTCGCGGGCGTGCTCACGCAGGCCCACGCCTCGGTCTCGGGAACGGTCGCGGTGCAGAGCTCCGATGCGTCGGCCACCGGCGTCTACCTCGTGACGGGGCAGGTGCACGGCCAGCGCCTCAAGCTGAGCGGCATGAACGGCGGCGGGACGCGGCTGCGCTGGAACGCGGCGGTGAAGAGCGGCGGCGGAACGGTGAAGGGACGCCTGAAGCTCCTCGGCGGCCACACCGTGAAGGGCACGCTGGTCCTCACGCGGCGGGTCGCCCCACCCACCACGCCCGCGGCCTGCGACAACTCCTTCTTCACGGGGCAGGTGATGGGACGCGTGCTGCAGCCGATCTGCGCCAACTGCCACGTGGCGGGCGGCGCCGCGCAGAGCGCGGACTTCCGCGTCACCCCCAGTGACCCGATCGCCACCCAGGAGAGCGTCGACCTCAACATCGACACGGCGCACCCCGACGAGTCCCGCATCCTGCAGAAGCCGCTCAACCAGCTGCCGCACGGCGGCGGACAGCAGCTCAGCCCCGGGAGCCCGGAGGTGCAGATCCTCCAGCAGTGGGTGACGATGGTCGCGACGGGCCAGCAGTGCTCGTCGCAGCCGAACGTCCGGCTGGTCCCGCTCCCCGCTGGCGAGCTCCTGGTCCGGGCGTCGATGGACCTCCGCGGGAAGCGGCCGGCGCTGTCCGAGCTGGACGCCGTGCAGGCCGACCCGAACGCGTACGGGGCGCTCGTCGACCAGTACCTTCACAGCCCCGAGTTCATCACGCGGGTGAAGGAGCTCTACAACGACGCGCTCCTCGTCGACCGCGAGGACGATCGTGACGAGGCACTCGACAAGACGCACGCCATCTACGGCGAGGCGCTCGAGCTGATCGCCTACATCGTGAAGAACGACCGGCCGTTCACCGAGGTCGGCACGGCGGACTACACGGTCGCGAACCAGCTCTTCCAGAGCGACACGACCCGCATGCCGTTCCCCATGGAGCCGGTGACCGGCTCCGACTGGGTGCCGACGCACTACACGGACGGCCGCCCGCACGCGGGCCTAATGTCCACCAGTGCCTTCTACGAGGTCTGGACGACCAACGACACGAACAAGAACCGCCGGCGCGCCAACCGGTGGTCGATCATGTTCCACTGCTACAACTTCCTCGACACGCCCGTCGACGTGACCCGGAACGTCGACAACAACGACGCCGACGCGGTGCTGAACGCGGTCACGACGCGGCCGGACTGCAAGGCCTGCCACGACCGGCTCGACCCGATGGCGTCGTTCCTCTTCCCCATGGACAACGCGGGGCTCGACGGCGACGCCGGGCCGACCGATTTCTACAGCGGCGATCCGGAGCGCTGGCGCACCGCGAACAAGCGGCCGCCGGCGGTCTACGGCGTTCCCGGCACCGACATCCGCGACATGGGACGCCTCATGGTCCAGCACCCGAAGTTCGCCGCGTGCCAGACCAACCGCGCCTTCAAGCTGCTCTTCCTCCGCGACCCCAAGAGCAACGACGAGCTCGCCGCGGCGAGTGACATCGCGGGCAAGTGGACGACCGAGGACAACTACAACTTCCGACAGCTCGTGAAGCGCTGGATGCTGTCGGACGTCTACCGCGGCACGCCGGCCACCCCGGACGCCGACTGGGTGCGGCGCACGTCGCCCGAGCGCCTCGAGCTCGTGATCCAGGACCTCACGGGATTCATCTGGGTCCGCGACCCCGAGCGGAACGAGGACCCGAACGACCCGACCTCCGATCCGCCGCGCACCGACCCGGTGCCGCTCCTCACGACCGAGAAGGAGGGCTTCAAGATCATTCTCGGCGGCATCAACGGGGTGAACGTGTCGGCGCGCTCCTACAGCCTGAACGCGTCGGTCGCCATGGTGCACCGCAAGGTGGCCACCCTCGCCGCCGACCACGTCGTCACGGCCGACCTCGCCCTGCCCGACGGGCAGCGGACGCTTCTCAACGGCGTCACCGGGTCGGAGGATCCGGCGACGGACGAGGCCGCCATCCGCGCCGCGGTCGTCCGCCTCGCACGCCGGCTCTACGGCGAGACGTACGCATCCAACGCGCCGCAGGTCGACGCGTGGTTCGCGCTCTATCGCGAGCTCTACGGCGATCGGACCCAGGGCGGAACCGGATTCGACCAGGTGCCGGGGACACAGAGCGAGCGGGCATGGCGGGGAACGCTCACCGCGATGCTCCGCAGCCCGAAGATCCTTCTCTACTGACGGAGTCGAGGAGTGGATGATGCCGACGATCTTCGTTGATGGACTGACGCGCCGGGCGATGCTGCAGCTCGGCCTCACGACGGCGGCCCTGGCCGTCATGCCCCCATGGTGCCGTCGCGACGCACGCGCCCAGGCCGCGGCGCCGCACTTCCTGGTCACGTTCTATGCCGACGGCGGCTGGGACACGACCCAGGTGTTCGACGTTCACGACCCCAACGACGCGACGGACGGTGTCGACGTCGACGTCCCCGGCCAGCCCGTTTCCCAGATCGCGACGGCCGGTGCGCTCACCTACATCTCCAACCCGGCGACGCGTCCGGCAGTCGACACGTTCTTCGCCAACTGGGCGCCCCGGAGCGCCATCGTGAACGGCATCGGCACGCGCTCGACGTCGCACGACCAGAGCCGGCAGCTGATGTTCACGGGCTATCTCGATCCGACCCGTGCCGACTTCGCGGTGATGGCGGCCAACCACACGGGGCAGGACCTCCCGCTCCCGCACCTGCTGCTCTCCGGACCGAGCTTCGACGGTCCGTTCGCGAGCCTCACGGGGCGCGTGGGAGGTCAGCTCGGTGACGCGCTCTCCTACAACGTGATCCCGGGCCACACGGACCCGAACTCGGACCAGCTGACGGTCTCCGCGCTCGGCGAGGCGTACGTGCAGAGCGCGAGCGAGTGGCAGCGGCTCATCGATTCGGGCGCGCCGGCGGGCTTCATCAGCGCGAGGCTCAGCGAGTTCGACGAGGCGCAGATCCGCGGGGACAAGCTCGCGAACCTCGCCTCGGCGCTGCCGACGGACACCAACCAGGGCATGCAGCTCGCCTCGTCGATCGCGAACGCCTTCCGGCAGAACCTCACGACGAGCGTCACCGTCAACCAGTCCGGCGGCTTCGACACCCACAGCAACGACCAGGACCAGGCGGCGCGCTATCAGGACCTGTTCACGTTCCTGAACGACTTCGTCACCGGGCTCTCGACCGAGCGTGGCGTGGTGAGCGCGAGCATGCTCGACGAGACGACCATCATCTACTTCTCGGAGTTCGGGCGCACGCCGCAGCTGAACGGCAACAGCGGCAAGGACCATCACCCGTGGGACTCGCTGCTGCTGGTCGGCAGGGGCGTGAAGCCGGGCGTCTACGGGCTGACCGACAGGGACCAGATCGGCGTCAAGGTGAACTTCGCCACGGGACAGCCCGACGACACGGGCGCCGTCCTCGACGTCACGAATGCGGTGGCCGGCATCCTCACGCTGGTGGGCGCGAACCCGAACGACTACCTGCCCGCGGGCGTGCTGCCGTTCACCGCGATGATCGCCTAAGGCGAGCGGTCCGGAGGTTCGACGATGTTCCGACGGACGGTGCTCCTTCTCGCCTGCCTGGCCGGCCCCATGGCGGCTGAGGCGATGCTCGACACCTCGGGCTTCCGGGCGGTCCCCGTGGCCTTCCATGCGTATCCGATCTCGGCGCTCGCCGTGGCGCCCGACGGCCGTCTCTTCGCCACCGTCCAGGCGCTCGGGCAGACGAGCGGGACGACGCCGGGGACGGCCGAGATCCACGTCTACTCGGCGTACCGGACCAACGACGGCTCCGTGCTCGACCAGGGCAGCGTGTGGGCCACCGTGCAGAACGTGCGCGCGACCACCAGCGAGGAGGGTCTCCTCGGCATCGCGCTCGCGCCCGACTTCACGACGTCGAAGCTCGTCTACGTCTACCTGACCACCACCGACGAGCAGGTGAACCAGCAGGTCTGGGTCTACCGCGAGAACGCGAGTGGCACGGGCGATTTCGTCGGGGTGGTGAAGACCTCGCTCGAGCCGCCGAACGAGTCCACCACGCGCAACGGCGGCGGGCTCGTCTTCGGGGTCGACGACTGCCTCTACGTCGGGGTCGGCGACAACGGCAGCTCGAGCCGCTGGAACGCACAGCTCCTCGTCGGCACGGACCCGATCCAGGGGGCGGAGAACACGGCGCTGTGCACGAACGTCTGCCTCGGGACGGCGGAGTATCCCGCGCGCACGATCGCGAACGACGGCCAGCCGAACGACGCGGGGAAGGTGCTCCGCTTCGCCGTGAACGGGGGCTCCCCTGCGCAGCCGGGGCCGAACGCGCCGCTGCCCGCGGGACCCGACGTGTTCGCCGGCGGCATGCGGAACCCGGCCGGGTTCGCGATCCATCCGCTGACGGGCCAGCTCTACGTCGCCGATCGCCCGGACACTCAGAGCGCCGAGATCGACGTGATCGACCGGGGGAGCAACGGCAGCTGGCCGTGCCTCGAGGGCGATCTCGTCTCGACGTCGGCCAACGCGGCGTGCCTCACCGGGCACACCCCGGCGGACGTCTACGCCGAGCACCCCGCGTGGCGTCGCCCGATCGTGACGAACGACGAGGCGCCGCCGGCCGTCCCGACCGGCCTCGCGGTCTACACGGGACTCGCCTATCCGGCGGAGTTCTACGGCGACGTCTTCTACCTCCTGCGCGCGAGCGACCGCATCTACCGCATCGACCTCGATCCGCCGTGCTTCCTGCCGCACCCGAATGGCGTCACGCCCGTCGCCTTCCACGACTCGACCAACGACGACGACTTCACCGCGTTCTACGATCCGAGTGGCGGCACGAACCCGCAGACCGTGTCGTTCCCCACGCTGACCGCGATCGTGCAGGCGCCGAACCCGCTCGGGCAGCAGGTGCTGTACGTCGCCGGCAAGCAGGGGAACAGCAGCGCCCTCACCGAGGACAGCGTCATCTTCCGGATCGAGTACGCGACCGAGTTCACGCCCTACGCCGGCCCGACGGGACCGGTCGCCGGTTCGTGCTTCACCGGCGGCGTGTACTCCGGCGGCGGCCCGGGCGGCACGGCGCCGTACGGCTACGAGAATCCCTTCCAGCGCTCGACGTGCTCGCTGCCGGGAAGCCCGTGCCCCGGACAGCCCGACGGCACGCCCTGCGACGACGGCGATCTCTGCAACGGCAGCGAGACCTGCGTGGCCGGCGTCTGCCAGCACGGCGCACCCGCCGCGGACGGCACGCCGTGCGGCGGCGCGGTCGAGTGCCTGACGGCGAGCTCCTGCCAGGCCGGCCGCTGCGTCGCGGGGCCGCCGCTCCCCGACGGGACGGCCTGCTCGGCGGGCGACCCGTGCGTCCCGGGACTCTGCGCGGCCGGCGCCTGCACCCCGTCCGGGCGCCCGCCGCCGCTCAAGGTGCAGCAGCTGAAGGTCCTGCGCGAGCTCCACGGGCCAGGCTCGGGATCGCTGAGCCTCAGCGGCTGGTTCACGACGGCGAGCCCCATCGCGCCGGAGTCGACCGACGCGGTCACGCTCGAGCTCCGCAACGGCTCGTCGGTCATGTTCTCGGCCTCGCTCGACCACCCGGGGACGAATCGCTTCTGGAAGCGGCGGAAGCGGGTCGTCCAGTACACGAACCGCGCCGACCACCTGAACTCGGTCGTGTTCCGCCCGCAGCGCGAGGGCGGCGTCGTCCAGCTCGGCGTCCATGGCCACCGGCTCGCGTTCACGGGCCTCGACGCCAGCGCGGTGGACTGCCGCCTCGTCATCGGGCAGCAGTGCTTCGTGGCCGATCTCACGGGCGCGTGCACGCTCGACGCGAAGAAGCTCCGCTGCCGCTAGCGCTGACGAACCGGCGGTCGTCGACCGCCCAGCACGCGCAGAGCCGCGCGACCGCGCCGACGCGCACCTCGAAGCGGTGCTCGTCGAGCGCGCCCGACGCGAAGAAGTCGGCGTCGAACCACGTGCTCCGCGCGAGCCAGGCACGCGGGTCCGCGATGGCCCGGGAGCCGAGCCCCGGACCGAGGTACTGGTACTCGTAGAGATAGCGGACGAGCATCCGCCAGAGCCGCACGGGCGGGTACTCCGGTCGGAGCGTCCGGACGTTGTGGCGCACGTAGGTCTCGCGCTCGGCCTCGCTCATGAAGCGGCGGGCGACCAGGTTGGCGCGGTAGTCGGGCATGCGCGTCACGAGGATGCGGGTGAGCGCCGTTCCCGCGGAGCCGTCGGCGGCGAGCTCGCGGAGGTCCGCACGCGTTCGCTCGCGGACGCCCTCCGACGCCGCGGCGATGGCGGCGTCGAGCTCGCGCGCGACGTCCGCGCGGAGCTCGGCGAGGCGCTCCGGAGGAACGATGCGCGGGACCCACCCGGCACGCTCGGCGAGGTGCGCCCACTCGTGCGCCGTCCGCGCGCCGAGCATGTGACGCCCGAAGGGGAGCGACCGTCCCGCCAGGCGCTCCATGCCGGGCTCGTGCAGGTTGTACGCGACGAGGCGGCGCTCGCGGTGGAGGTAGGTGTAGCCGCTCTGCTGCGTGTTCTCCGCGGGAGCGGGGAGGGCGCCCGGATCGGCCAGGGCCGCGTGGAACGCGCGGGTGTGGCGGTCGACCACCTCGAGGTCCGCGGCGATCGCCTCGACGGCGACGGCGTCGGCGTCGCGGAGCTCGCCTCGCAGCGCGTCGACACGATCGGCTCGCTCCGGGTCCCAGACGATCCGGTTGCCGTGCGCCGTCACCACGAGGGGCGGCGCGGTGCCGGCGAGCCAGTCGGAGAGACGCGCGACGGCGGCGGTGCCGGGCGCGCGCCACACGGCGCGGTACGCGCCGAGCGCGCGGCGCGCCTCGTCGGCCCAGCGCGCGACCAGCGCGGGTGGCTCCGCCTCCCGGGCTCGGGGCACGAGGAGGCCCGTCCCGGGGAGCGGCCGGTGCGGCGACAGGACGACGAGCGGCCGGAGCGTCTCGTGACGGAGCTCGCGGAGCCAGCCGAGGGCGCCGGCGACCGCGCGGAACGCGCCGGCGTCAGGACGCGGCGAGCGTCCCGCGGCGGCGGCGAACGCGGCGCACTCCTCGTCGGTGCGCTCGAGCCACCAGGCGGCGGTGTGGACGGCCGCCGTCGTCACCTCGCCGCTGACCGCCATGCGGTCGCCGTGGACGAGCAGGTAGGCGGCGAACTCCGCGTGCGAGAGCTCGGGATCGAGGTCGCTAGCGTGGAGGAGCCAGGCGCTGCTGTTCAGCAGCTGGACGTAGGGCCGCACCGCGAGCGGGTCGATCACCACGGCCACGTGCCGGAGCCGCGGCGCCACCCACGTCGGGGTTCGCGCCGCGAGCGCCGCGCTCCGCGTCCAGTAGAGCGCGAACGCCGCGTCGAAGAGCGCCACACGCGCGGCCGTCCACCCGCAACGCTCCCCCACCCACGCCGCGAACTCGCGCGTCATCCCCTCCGGCGTCAGATGCTCGATCGGCACGAGCACGACGCGTGGATCGTCCAGATAGTAGTCCGCGAGCGTCACAGGCCTGCCGTGGAGGCGACGGGGGTGCGGTCGCGCCGACCTTCGAAGGCGCCGCACGCGCCGGTCGTTCCGGTCGTGCGACTCACGGCGGCGCCGAGCGGGAGGCGCGAGCCCACCCCCGTCGCCTCCACGCAGGCCTCTACAGAAACCCGAGGTCGAAGTTCGGGACCGTCCAGTAGTCCGTCGCGCTCCCGACGTCGGGAATCAGCACCGCACTCTGGATGAGCGCCGGGGGCATGTTGAGCCAGTGCTTCAGGACGGTGCCGTACACGTCGCGGATGTCGGTCGAGCGGAACGGGTTGGCGTTCTGCGTGTAGACGGTGTTCCCCGAGTCGTCGAGCGCGGAGTCGTCGATGTTGGGATGGTTCCCGTAGACGCCGCCGTTGACGCTCCCGCCGATCACGAACATCGCGCCCTGCGAGCCGTGATCGGTGCCGTTGTCGTTCTGCGGGATGCGACGCGCGAACTCGCTCCAGACGACGACGCAGAGCCTGTCCGCCACGCCCATGTCGGCGCAGTCGTCGTAGAAGACCTTGAGGGCGTCACCGACCTCGCGGTGGAGGAGGTAGTGCTGCCCGGTCGGGTCGGCCGCGCCCTGATCGGAGTGCGTGTCGTAGCCCCCGTTGCTCAGCTGGAAGAAGCGGGCGGTGACGTTCGGCTGGCCCGTGTGCACGCCGTAGATCACCTTGGCGACCTCGCGGAGGTTGTTGGCGGTGCCCGTGTCGAGCCCGTCGTACAATGCGCTGAAGCTCGCGCGGTCGGTCTGGTAGAGCGCGTGCAGCGGCGGATAGCTCTCGCTGCTGGTCAGCGTCGCGGTGCCGGTGTCGCCGATGTAGATCTGGCTCGGGTGCATCCCGCCGCTCGCGGCGGCGCAGAGCGCGCTGAAGGCCTCGCGCTTGACCGGGATGTCCGCGGTGGAGAAGTCGTCGTACGGGAAGCCGAAGCTCTTGAGCCGCCGCACCGCGAGGACGCTCGTGACGGACTGTCGGTACTCGGCGGCGACGGAGCTGGAGATCGTCACGCCGGGAATGTCGGTGCTGCCGTAGTTGGCCGCCAGGTAGCGGCCCATCCATCCCGTGCCGCTGAGCGGCCCGAGCCCGAGCGGATTGGCGGTCTGCCAGATGCCGCGCGCCTGCGCGTGGGAGAGGCTGTACTGCGGGTAGCCGCAGCCCTGGACGATGGCGACCCTCCCGTACGGCGGGTCGTAGAGCTGCTTCAGTCCGACGAACCCGGGATGGAGCGCCAGCTGCGCGCCCGTCCCCGGGTCGGTGCCGATCAGCGTCGCCGCGAGATCCGTCGGGGAGAGGCGGAGCCCGCCCGACCCCGTGTTGCGTGCCGCCTCGTAGGCCGTCCGGAGAGAGCCGGCGCCGTTGCCCACGGGGACGACGGTGTTCAGGCTGTCGTTCCCGCCGTCGAGGAAGATGACGACGAAGTAGCGGTCGCCGATGGTCGAGGCGAGCGCCCGGCGCACGAAGAGGTTGTCGAGGAGGGACGGCCCGAGGAAGCTCCCTGCGGCGAGCGCGCCGGTCCGCTTGAGGAACTGCCGTCGGGTGATCGCCATGCGCGGTCTCCCTCAGTGGAGCTGGTAGGCGGGCGACTGCATCACGAGCGCGAAGAGGCCGTTCAGCTTCGTGTTGCGGAGGTCCGAGTCGTTCAGGTCGAGCGACGCCCGGACGCCGTCGTCGGTCAGGTAGTCGATCAGCGTCGTGCGCTCGGCGGCGGTCAGCTGGTCGGTGACGCCGAGGACGTCCGTCACCGCGTCCACGATATCTCCGGGATCGGTGAGGTGGAGGTCGACGAGCCGCTCGGGGCGGAACGGACCCTTGCCGCGCGACGCGACGATGTCCCGGGCGAAGCCGTAGCGCGCGAGCAGCGTGGCGCTGCTGATCCAGCTCGTCTCCCAGTCCCAGCCGAACACGCTCGGCGGATCGAGGAGCACCTGGCCCATGTTGCTGAGCTGGTCGAGGATGGAGTCGAAGCTGCCGCCCTCGAGGTGCTGGTCGCGGCCCCGGAGGCGCATGCCGAGGAGTCTCAGCGTGCTGACGACGTAGTCGACGGGCCACTTGACGGACTTCTGCGTGGCGGGACCCCACGGCGCCGGCGCCATGGTCGCGTAGAAGTCGTCGTGAACGAAGATCGCCCGCAGGAGCGCCGCGATGTCGAAGGTCGTGTCGAATCCGGAGGCCGCGACGACGGCGTCGACGGTGGCGGTCGCGGGCGCGGGATGTGCGAAGAACTCGAGCAGCCGGTGGGCCGTCCGTCGCGCGACCGTGTTCTTCCCGTCGGTGTCGCGGTGCGCGAAGATCACGTCGATCACCGCGTCGATCTCGACGTCGCCCTCGCCGTTCACCGTGTAGGAGCGCCCGCCGCTCCCGAAGCCGCCGGTGCTCTTGTAGATCACCTTCGGCCCGCGTTCGGGGAAGTCGGCCATGAAGTCGTGCCGGCTCTCGACGAAGACCGCGTCGCGCCTGCTGTACCGCCAGCCGGTGAAGGCGCGGGCGATCTGCACGATGTCTTCCTGCGTGTAGTTGGGGTTTCCGGCGAAGTCGTGGACGCCGAGCGTGAAGAGCTCCTGGAGCTCACGCGCGTAGTTCTCGTTCGGGACGTCCTTCTCGTTCCGCACCGTGTCGAGGAACTCCATCATCGCCGGGTTGCGGTTCATGTCCTTGACGAGCTGCTTCATGTCGCCCTGCGCGTGCGACTGCAGGAGCCCGATCTGGTCGGCCATCAGATCGGTGCGCTGGACCTTCGAGATCGCCGTCGCGAAGTGGTCGTGCCAGAAGAGCACGAGCTTCGACTGGAGCGGCGTCCTGGTCTTCACGAGCGTCTTGATCCACTTGTCGTGCGCCGCCTCGAGGTCGCGGCCGCTCGGCCGGAGGCGGGGCGGAGTCACGGACAGCAGCCGGTCGGCGGTCTGCCCGCGCGTCTCGCTGTTGCTGAGGATGCGGTCGACGTCCTTCGGGATCGCCCCGAAGCCGGTGCGACGCAGGAGGTGCCGCGCTTCGGCCGGGCCGAGGGGGGTGTTCTCGTCGCCCACGGTCAGTTCTCCGTGCCCGGCACCCAGCCCGTGGCCGGAGCGCCGGCGTCGATCCAGAGGCGGATGATGTCGATCAGGTGCGCGTCGAGCGGCGGGCCGACGAGCGGCATCTGCGAGCCCTGCCCCACGGCGAGGTCGCCGCTCACCTTGTGGAAGAGGAAGCTCCGCGTCGAGTCGCCCGGGAGCACGCGCTTCCAGTCGACGGGGACGTTCGGGGTGGTCGGCGTCACGTCGACGATCGCGTCGTAGGAGGAGCCGGCCTCGAGCGTCATGTTCGCCTGATGGCTCTGCGAATCGTGGCAGGGGCTGATCGCGCAGCGCTGCGTGAAGATCTGCTTCTGGATCCGGTCGAAGGTGCCGTCGTAGAAGGTCGACGGGTCGCACCCGGTGGGAGCCGGGTCGCAGGTGAGCCTCATCCGGTCGGAGTCCCGGCGGATCTTCCCGCCGCTCGGGAGCGACACGGTGTGGATCTTCAGCACCTTCTGCCCCGACTTGCAGACGTTGCCGGCGAACGGCCCCAGC
>CAZLYE010000008.1:0-3045 GCA_964562865.1 uncultured Binatia bacterium (SeqCode)
CCGAGCAGGACGTCCTGCTCGGCGCGCCTGCCGCGGCCGACTTCGTGTCGATGGTCCTCGCCGACACGCTCGACGTCATGTACGGGCCGCCCGAGTACGGCGGCAACCGCGGGCTCGTCGGCTGGACAGCGACCGGCTGGCCCGGCGACGTGCAGCCGCGCGGCTACACGCCGCGCCAGGTCCGCGAGCTCGATCCGCCCTCGCCCACCGCCGTCCCGCTCGATCCCGCCACGGCGCGCGACGCGCTCACCCGCTACATCGTCGGCATCACCCTCGTCGAGCCGCCCGGGTCGACGTGACGCGGCCGTCGGCGATCGTCGTCGGATCAGGCGCCGGCGGAAGCGTCGCCGCGTGGGCGCTCGCGCACGCCGGCCACGAGGTGCTGGTGCTCGAGAAGGGCCGCAACCTTCTCCCCGGCCTCGGCACGCCGGAGGGCATCCGACACGTTCCGTTCGCCAACGACGAGGTGAAGACGGGCCGCGCGTTCGAGAACCAGGACACGGCGCTCGAGCCGCGCACCTCGCGCTCACAGGCCGAGGCCACGGCCGGCACCGCGCGCTCGTTCGTCGGCGACGTCAACACGCTGCCGACGACGGTCGGCGGCGGCACCGTGCACTGGGACGCCAAGGTCCCTCGCTTCTGGCGCCAGGACTTCCACGGCCGTTCGCTCTACGGTCCGATCGACGGCGCCAACGTCGCCGACTGGCCGCTCTCCTACGACGATCTCGCTCCGTTCTACGACGAGGTCGAGCGCCGCCTCGGCGTGCAGGGGAACGTGCATCGCATGCCCCGCGCGACGCTCGCGCAGGCGCCGCGCCGTCATCAGTTCCCGCTGCCGCCGAATCCGCCGATGCTCGCCGGTCTCCGGCTCGCCGAGGGCGCGCGGCGCCTCGGGTACGAGGCGTATCCCTTCCCGATGGCCGTCCACTCACGGCCGTTCGACGGTCACGCCCGCTGCAACTCGTGCGGCTTCTGCTCCGGCTTCGGCTGCCCGATCGTCGCGCGGGGCGGCGCGGCGATGTCGTTCCTCCATCCGGCGCTCCGCGCGGGCGCGCGGCTGCGCTCACGCTGCTTCGTCCACCGCGTGGAGCTGTCCCGCGACGGACGGCGGGCGGTCGGCGTCGCCTATCGGGACACCCAGGGCCGCGAGCGTCGCGCGCGCGCCGACGTCGTCATCCTCGCGGCGTCGGCGATCGAGACCGCCCGGCTCGCGCTCCTCTCCGCCAACGCCCAGCATCCCGACGGGCTCGGCAATCGCTCGGGGCAGCTCGGCCGGAACGTCATGTTCCACCTCTTCACGCTCGGCATCGGCGTCTTCGCCGACGAGCCGCACGCGTGGCGCGGCCCGTCGACGACGTTCACGATCGACGACTTCGTCGGGCCGGACCGGAGCGCCGCGGCCCGCGCCACCGGTCTCCCGTACCTGAAGGGCGGGATCTGCGAGGTGGGCGGCGGCCTCACGCTGCTCGCGGAGGCGGGCATCTACACCGTGCTCCCGGGCTCGTGGGGACGCGTCCTGAAGGAGGCGATGCGGACGTCGGCGCTCCGCCGCCATCTCGGCGGCCTCTCGATGGTGGGCGAGGACCTGCCGCAGGAGGCGAACCGCGTCGATCTCGACCCGACGATCCGCGACGTGTACGGCTTCCCGGTCCCGCGGATCACGCACTCGAGCCACCCCTTCGAGCTGGCGGCGTCGCAGTACTTCGGGCCGCGGCTCGGCGCGTTCTGCGCGTCGGCGCCGGGCGCGATCGCTGCGGGCTGGCTGCCCGTCGGGCTCCTCGCCGAGGCGACCGGCGGCTTCGCGAGCCCCTACGCCGGGCCCGCCTCGACCGCGCACATCATGGGCACCGCGCGCATGGGCCACGACCCGGAGACGTCCGTCGTCGACCGCTGGGGTCGGATGCACGACCTCGACAACGTGTACGTGGCCGACGGCGCCGTGTTCCCGTCGTCCGGGGGGTTCAACCCGTCGCTCACGATCATGGCGCTCAGCCTCCGCATGGCGCGCCACCTGGCGGGATGAGGCGACGGGCCTCTGCTCTTGCCGGCACCCACCGCTCCGTCGTTGAATCGCCCGCGATGAGGAAGTTGCCGGGCGTGCTCCTGATCCTGACGCTCCTCGCGACCCCGGCCGGGGCCTGCCCCGAGCTGTCCACGCCCCCCGACGGACCGAACGCCGTCGAGCTGCAGCTCGGCGCCACCAACGTGAACGCGGCGCTCGGGAGCGGCGCGCTCACCGCGGCGTTCTCGAAGTGCGGCGAGCTCACGGTGCTCAAGTGGCCGGGGCCGAGCTTCTACGATCAGCTCGACTACCTCACGTCGAACGCCCCCGACGCGCGCACCCTCCCCCACCTCGGCGCGCTCGACGACCAGGGCGTCTTTCCCGGCCTCGCCTACCGGACGGCGCGCGGCAAAGGCTTCACCTGGCTCCGCGACGACGCGTGGACCCACCATCAGACCTACAGCGCCGACACGTCCGACGTGCTCGTCGACGACGCGGTGAACGCGGCCCTCGGGCTCCACGTCGCGAGCTCGCACTTCGTCCTCCCGGACCGGAACGTGCTCGTGAACCACTACGAGGTCTCCCGCGAGCCCCGCTCACCCGTCCGCAAGGCTAAGCTCGTCTTCTACACGAACTTCGCTCCCACCCTGGCGCGCCTGCCGCTCTTCCCGGTGTCCGACTGGGGCCTCGACTTCGAGAACGACTTCGCGGCCGTGTACGACGGCCACGAGCGCGCGCTGCTCCACTTCCTGCCCGCCGCGGCGGAGTCCTTCCCGCACGACTACTCCGTCGTGAACGCGATCCTCCAGTCGCCGCCGCGCTCGCGCCGGACGCTCCAGCGCGCCGTCGACCAGCTGGTCGCGGGGCTCACCGCGCCCGGCGTGTACATCGCCGCGGGCGTCCGGCCTCACGACGACGGGTTCCAGGTGGGCTTCGACGACGCCCCGCTCTGCGAGCAGCAGAGCGACCTCATCGATCGCGTCCTCGCCGCGTTCGACCTGCCTCCGGCGCTCGTCGTCTTCGCGAAGTCGCTCTTCGTGTGC
>CAZLYE010000009.1:0-4292 GCA_964562865.1 uncultured Binatia bacterium (SeqCode)
CCTCCGCCGCCGCGCGCCCCTACCGCGTCGCGAGGTTGAGTGCGACCACCATGCGCGCCGTCGTGAGGTTCTTGTCCCCTTCCCACCAGAGCGTCGAATCGGAGTTGACCCACGAGCCCTCGTTCTTGTTCTGGAGGGTCACGATCTTCCGGACGAACTCCTCGCGCCACGCGTGCTCGGTGCCGTCCGTCGCCTTCACGGTCGGCGCGCCGTACGCCGCCATGCTCTGCGCGAACGCCGTGTAGTAATAGTAGAGGCCCGACTTGTCCTTCACGCCGGGGTTGTCGTCGAGCGTGTAGTGGGCGCGGATCCAGTCGTACGCGGCCTGCACGCGCGGATCGTTCTTGTCGACGCCCGCGAAGAGCAGGCTCAGCAGGCCGGCGTGGGTCATGCCGCCGTACGAGGCCGTGGCGCCGTGGGGGCTGTAGCCCGGCGTGTAGGTGAAGCCACCGTCGTTGGCGGCCCACTTCTGGTCGTTGCTCTCGCTCCGGTTCTGGCAGCGCGAGACGAACTTGAGGGCCCTGTCCCAGACGGGGCTCTTCGGGTCGAACGCCGTCGTCCGGAGCGCCTCGAGCGCCATGTACTGGTTCGAGAGATCCGGCCGGTCGTCGTCGCTGTAGCCGATGCCGCCGTACTGCGGATCGGAGGGCTTGTGGCCCTCGCCCTCGTCGATCTGCGCGCGCGCGAGGTACTGCTGGCCCTTGCGGATCGTGTCGGCGTACTTCTTGTTCTTCGTCGCCTCGAGGGCCACGAGCGCCGTCGCCGTGTTGTAGGCGACGTTCTCCTTGCTCTCGCTGATCGAGCCGTCCTTCCGCGCGTGCTTCACGATGAAGCCCGCTGCCTTGGCGACGTCCCCCTCCGCGGGAGGCGTGTGGCCTCCGAGGAAACCGCGGAGCGCGATCGCGGTCACGCCGACGGACTTCGACCACGAGCCGTTCTCCGCCTGATGCTTGCGGAGATATGCGAGCCCGGCGTCGACGGCGTGATCCGCCTGCTCGCGGAGTTTCGGGTCGAGGTCGCCCGCGGCCGCGGCCGGGACCGCGAGCAGCACCACGAGCAGCGAAGCGAGGCTTCCGAGCGAGCGATGGGTCATCCTCTCCTCCGGCGCTCCGGGAGCACGCGGGCCGCGTGCACGAGCGCGATTCCGACCGCCAGCCAGCAGGCGGTGAGCACGGTGGGATCCGGGTACGCGAAGCGCAGGGACGCGACCGGCGACCGCTCGTAGAACCACGAGCGGTGCAGGTAGTCGACGTCCGACACGACGGCGAGATAGGTGAGCGGGCTCGCGGCCACGACCGCGTCGACGGCCGCTTCGGCGCCGCCGAGCCGCTCGACCGCGGGCCCGAGCCAGAGCGGCCCGGTCGCGGCGAGCCCGAGCCCGACGCACACCGCGAGCCGTCCGCGCGCCGGGCTCCCGACGAGCGTCCCCACGAGGCGCGTCGCGCCGCTCGCCGCGAGCGTGATCGCCGCCACTGCGATCGCGAGGCCGAGCACGCCGTGCAGGTCGACGCGCGCGTGGGCGAGGACGAGCCCGCTCGCGAGCACCCCGAGCCACGCGCTCCGCCCGACGGCCCGTGCGAGGGAGTCGGCGCCGCGGTCGAGGACGATCCCCGCGGCGGCGACCGCGGCGGCGAACGCGACCGCCGCATCCCTCCCCGCGACGGGTCCCTCGCCGAGAACACCCCGTCCGGCGATCTCGGCGAGCGTCACGGTCGCGGCGGCGTCGAGGACGGCGGCCGGTCCGGCGGTCACGGAGCACCCACGCTCTCGCCGCGCCCCCTCCACGAGCCTCCACCACGACGGCGGTCCGCCATCACCGCGCGCCAGCAATACCGGAAGCGTCGAAGGGTGTCCAACACAATGGAGATGACGGCGCGGGTGTGTTAGACGAGCGCGCGTCGGTCTTCCGATGCCGCGCTCGAGCCTCCCCGCCACCGTCGAGCTGAAGCTCGATCTCATGTTCGACGGGCTCCGCTACACGGACGCGCTCCGCCGCGCAGCGGAGCACGCGTTCCCCAACTACTTCCCTCACCGCTTCGCGCCGGGGGAGCCGGATCCGACCGGCACCGGGAAGGCCGACATCCCGTACATGGTGGTGACGCCGGACGGGATGCACTGCCGCGTCAAGACGAGCGCGGGGTCGCCGTGGTCCGTCGCCGGCTCGCGAGCCGACGGCTGGACGCTCCGGCACGACGACGGCCGCCCTCCCCTCGCGATCGACTTCGAGCCGGCGCAGCCGTGGCTCGCGCGCGAGACGACGGACGGCGTCCCCGGCTATCAGGCCGGCGTCACGCTCCACGGCGACATGGTCGTCGTCAACCTCGCGCCGGGGTGCGAGTACTTCCTCGCGCCGAAGCGGGACGGCGTGTCGATGCGGTGCACGTTCTGCACCTACGGGTCGCCGGACATCCGGCTCCGGGCCCTGAACCAGACGATGGGAGAGACCGCGATCCCCGAGGAGACCCACCGCCGCATGCAGGAGGTCCTGGCGCGCGTCCTCGCGGAGACCGCGGTCGCCACCATCTACCTGGTGGGCGGCTCCCTGACCGACCCGCGCGAGGAGGGCGTCCGCTTCGTCGAGCTCGCGCGCCGCGTGCAGGCGGTGAACGCCCGACGCGTGCCGGTCACGTGCGGCTCCGGCGCGCTGCCGGAGGAGAGCCTCCGCGTCCTCCACGACGAGCGCCTCGTCGACGGCGTGTGCTTCAACCTCGAGGTGTGGTCCGAGCCGCTCTTCGCACGCGTCTGTCCCGGGAAGCAGCGCTACGTCGGCTACGCGCGCTGGATCGAGTCGCTCGAGCACGCGGTGGCGCTCTGGGGCCGCGAGCGCGTGTACACGGCGATGGTCGCGGGCGTCGAGCTCGGCCCCGACGTCGGCCTCTCGCCCGAGGAGGCGCTCGCGCTGGCCCTCCGTGGCGCGGAGGACCTCTGCGGGCGCGGCATCATGCCGATCTACTCGCCGTACTGGCCGCCGTCACACCACGAGCTCCCGGAGCGGATGCGCGGCCTCCGGACGTTCTTCGAGGGCCTGCAGCTCGGCTATCACGCGATCCGCCGCCGGCACGGGCTCCGCATCTGGGACGGCTTCGTCACGCGCCGGTCGTCGTACATGCAGCTCGAGTGCGACGTCGACCACGGGCTCGCGGGCGAGGGTTGACGGCGTGAGCCGGCCGTCCGCCGACCCCGGGCGGATCATGGAGCTCGCGACCGCGTACTGGGCGTCGCGCTGCCTCCTCGTCGCGAACCGCCTCGGCGTCTTCCGGACGCTCGCCGACGGACCCCGGTCCGCCGAGGCGGTCGCCGCCGCCCTCGGCCTGGCACCGCGGCCGACCGCGCTCCTCCTGAAGGCCTGCGTCGGGCTCGGGCTCCTCGAGGAGGACGCGCGCGGCTTCCGGAACCATCCGGCGAGCCAGCTCTTCCTCGTCCCCAGCTCCGAGGCGTTCCTCGGGAACGCGCTCCGCTACGCCGACGACATGTGGGACGGCTGGAGCCGGCTCGACGCCGCGCTCGCCGGCGCCGGCCCGCCGGTCGCTCCCGAGACGTACACCGGCGGCGACGACGCGCGGACGCGGCACTTCGTCTACGGGATGCACGGGCGGGCGCTCGGCGTGGGCCAGGCGCTCGTCTCGCTGGTCGAGCTGGCGGGACGCCGCCGGCTCCTCGACGTTGGCGGCGGCCCGGGGACGTACTCCGCGCTCCTCACGCGCGCGTGGCCGGACCTCCGCGCGACCGTCCTCGACCTCCCGGAGGTGGTCGCGCTCGCCGCCGAGATACTCGCCTCGATGCGCGCCGCCGACCGCGTCGCGACGCTCGCCGGCGACTACCGGACGACGCCCTTCCCCGCCCGGAACGACACCGTCCTCATGTCGGGGATCTTCCACCGCGAGACCGAGGCCACCTGCCGCGAGCTGATCCGACGCGCGCGCGAGGCGCTTGTCCCCGGCGGGCTCCTGATCGTCGCCGACGTGTTCACGGAACTCGGCGGCGCCACACCGGCCTTCGCGGCGCTCTTCGGCCTCAACATGATGCTCTCGGCCCCCGACGGCGGCGTCCACGCCGACGCGGACGTCGCCGCGTGGATGACGGACACAGGCTTCGCCGCCGTCGAGCGGAAGCCCTTCCCGCCCCCGATGCCCCACCGGGTGGTGGTCGGGACGCGGTAACCGACCGTCGCGCTCGCGGAGCGGGGCGCGGGGGTCCCCCGCTCGGCTTCGATTCGGCGCCGCTCACCGCTGCGGGACGGAACGGCCGCCGCGTGCGGGCGCCTCATAGGCGCCGATCGGGGGACCCCCGCG
>CAZLYE010000010.1:0-11503 GCA_964562865.1 uncultured Binatia bacterium (SeqCode)
GCCGTGGTGTCGCCCTTCCTGTTGACGCGGAAGATCCTGCGGATCGATGCGCTCGCGATGACGCACGCGCACCCGGATCACTCCGGCGGGCTCCCGTACCTCCTCGCGCACCACCGGCCGCGCGAGTTCTGGTGGACCGGCGTGCCCGGCGAGGGCGCCGAGTGGGAGCGCCTCCGGACGGCGCTGGCAGCGACCGACGGCCGCGTCCGCGTGCTCGCGCGCGGAGCGGATCTAGCGGCGTTCGGCGCCGCGGTCGCGGTGCTCCACCCGTCCGGTGACGCCGACCGCCTGTCGCTGAACGACTCCTCGCTCACCCTGCGGGTACGGCTCGGCGCCGCGGCCGCGCTCCTCACGGGTGACATCGAATCGGCGGCCGAGCAGCGTCTCCTCCTCGACCCAGGGGCCGTCCGTGCCTCGATCCTGAAGGTCCCGCACCATGGCAGCAGGACCTCGAGCACGCCGCCCTTCGTCGCCGCCGTGGCCCCGCAGATCGCCGTCATCTCGGTCGGCGCCGACAACCGCTACCACCTTCCCAACCCGGAGGTGGAGTCGCGCTACCGCGCCGCCGACGCCTGCGTCCTCCGCACCGACCGCTGCGGCGCAACAACCATCATCACCGACGGAACGACCCTCCGGGTCCGCACCCAACGCCCAGGTTGTGCATGCCCAACCCGCGACAATCACGGGTGAGCGGGGCGAGGCTTCGTCGAGCCCCGCGCGGGGTCTGGGGGCATCGGAGAAGCGCAGCGCGGCGCAGCCGCGCGAGCACCGGACGGGCCCCCAGATACTTCAAGCCGCGCGCGTCAGCCCGTGACGGAGAGCGTACATCACCAGCCCCACCCGATCCCGCACGCCGAGCTTCTGGAAGATGTTCGTGAGGTGCGTCTTCACCGTCCGCTCGCTGATCGTGAGCGTGTTGCCGACCTCCTTGTTCTTGTAGCCGGAGGCGACCAGCCGGACGATCTCAAGCTCGCGTTCGGTGAGGCCGTTCTCGTCCCGTCCCGCCGTGCCGGAGCTCTCGGGGCCGAGGTGAGAGAGCTCCTCCACGAGGGCGGTCGCCATGCGCGGGTCGACCCAGACCTGCCCGCCGCAGACCGTGTGGATCGCCTGCATGAGCGTCTGGCGCGCCGAGTCCTTCAGGATGACGCCCTTCGCGCCGAGCTTGAACGCACGGACGTGTTCCTCCTTCTCGTCGCACGCGGTCAGCACGAGCACCTGCGTGCGCGGGCTGATGCGGAGGACGGCGGGCACGGCGTCGAGGCCGCTCCCCTGCGGCATGCGGATGTCGAGGAGGAGGACGTCGGGGCGGGTCTGCCAGATCAGCTCGACGATGTCCTCGGCGTTCTCGGCGTCCGCGACCACCTCGATGTCCTCTTCCATCTCGAGGATCGTGCGGAGGCCCTCACGGAAGAGCGTGTGGTCGTCGACGATCACCACGCGGAGCTTCGGTCGAGCGAACGTCATGCTGCCATCTGTCATGCTTGCATCCTCCGAACGGAACCGTAACGGCCGCCGCGGTCGGCGGCTGGAATCGTGACCGTGATCTCGACGCCGCATCCGGGCTTCGTCCAGACACGCAGCGAGCCACCGAGCGACGCGGTGCGCTCGCGGATCGACCACGGAGTGGCCTGCGGGGCGAGCACGCCGTCATCCTCGAAGTGCGCATGACGAGGGGCGAAGCCCGACCCGTTGTCGTTGATCACCAGCGACAGGTGTGAGGCGCGACAGCTGATCTTGATCTCGGCCTGCGACGCCCGGCCGTGGCGGACGGCGTTGCTGAGCGCCTCGCGGGCGATCTGCGTGAGCTCGTGAGCCGTCGACGGCGTGATGTCGGGGGTGCGGGAGGGCCGGACCACACGGACGCGGAGTCGCTCGCGGGTCGAGAACTCCGCCGCGAGCCGGTCGAGCGCCGTCCACAGGCTCTCCGGAGGCTGGCGCGGCTCGCGCAGCACGTTCAGGTACTGCCGGACCTCGCGATAGCCCCGGTCGACGGCCTGGTGCAGCTCCTCGAGCTCCCGCGGGATGCGTGTCGGATCGCGCTGGAGGAGGAGCTTGCACGCCTCCACCCGGAGGTCGATGCCGGCGAGCGACTGGATGAACCCGTCGTGGAGGTCGCGGGCGATGCGGCCGCGCTCCTCGATGACGGCGAACTCCTCCGTCTTCTCCTGCAGGCGCACGTTCTCGAAGCCGGCGGCGGCCTGCCCGACCAGGAGGAGCAGGAACTCCAGGTCGTCGCGCGTGAACTTCCGGCGCTCCTCGCGGATGACGATCGCGTGACCGCGGAGCTCCCGCTGGATCAGCACCGGGGCCACCAGCGCGGCCTCCGCGATGCCGGGCTCTGGAAGGGCGAGCGGCGGCACGATCTCCTTCCGCTGGATGGCGCCGCTCAGCACGTCGTAGCAGAGCGCCGTCCCGGTGCCGGGCCGGGCGTCGTTGACGAGCATTCCCTCCGTGTCCTCGGCGAAGGGGAGAGGAAAAGGATCCGCGCCCGTGATGCGGAGGCCGAGACGCATGCGGCCGCTGCGCCGGATCATGTCCCAGGTGAAGAATCGCCCGCTCTCGGGGTCGCGCAGCACGAGCAGGCCCCGCTGGGCGTCGAAGTGCTGGAGCGTCCGTCGCATCAGCCGGCTGAGCGCCCGCCCGGGAGGGCGGTTGCGGCGGAACGCGGCCGGCAGCTCGAGCATGAAACCGAGCTTTCGCTTGGAGCGCCGCTCGTGCTCGCCCAGATAGCCGATCAGGTAGGCGAGCGTGAGGAGATAGATCGGCCGGAAGAGGTGGACGCGTCGGAGACCGACCTCGCTGCCGATCGCGTGGCTCGCGAGGTAGAAGACGGCGGGGTAGAGGAGGGCGAGCACGATCGTCACGAGCATCGTCGCGCGGAGCCCCCACCGCACGCTGACGCTCGAGATCACGAACACGTGCAGGAGGAAGAACGGGCTCGTGCCCCCCTCGGTGAAGACGCTGATGAGGCTGATCCACACGACGTCGATGCCGAGGGAGTACCAACCGAGCCGCTTGTGCCGGAGCAGCTCGGCCCGGACGAGCAGGAAGAGGACGACGCTGTACGCGACGTACCCGGTGAGGACGAAGTACGCGAGGTCGGATCGGTACGACGGCTGTTTCGGGTCGACGACCACGACGACGAGCGTGGCGACGGCGAGGAGCACCCGGCAGAAGGCGATGATCTTCTCCGTCCGGGAGAACGCCTCGAGCGGCGGCGTCCGTCGGGCGCCGCGGTTCACGAGGGACAGGGAGCGAGCAACCGGTCGCATGCTGCGGAGCCCAGGGGGCCCCGCCGGAGGGAGCAACCGATGTGCCATTCTGGCCCCGCATTTCTGCGCGCCCGCCAGGCATTTCCGCGAGGCGGATGCTCGCAACCACGCACGAATCGGAGATCCGGCAAGCTCTGGCGTCCGAACGGGGAGCAACGCCGCGCTCCGCGTTGACTTTGGGGAGGGCCGTCTCTATCGTTCGTTCCATGATCGAGGCGAGTGAGCAGCCGGCTGCGGCGGTCGTTCTCACCCCGAAGGCCGTTGAGATGGTGAAGCAGCTCCGGTCGCGCGAGGGGCTGCCCGAAGGGCACGCGCTCCGCGTCTCGGTCGTGGGTGGTGGCTGCTCGGGCTTCAGCTACCAGCTGGGCTTCGACGAGCAGGCCCAGGAAGGCGACCAGGTCCTCGAGTACGACGGCGTCCGCGTGCTCGTCGACCCCACCAGCGCGGGGTACCTCGCTGGCACCGAGATCGACTTCGTGAGCAGCCTCCACGGCGGCGGGTTCCGGTTCTCGAACCCGAAGGCCACGCACACCTGCGGCTGCGGTTCGTCCTTCTCGGCGTAGCGGGGCTCCGCCCCAGGCGCCGTCCGTGAATCCTCCCGGCGGCGTCGTGTACGAGCACGTCGTCTTCGACCTCGACGGCACGCTGGTCGATTCGCGCGCCGACCTCGCCGGCGCGGTGAACCACGTGCTCCGCACGCTCGACCTTCCGGAGCAGGAGCCGACGACCGTCTACGGCTACGTCGGGGACGGGGCGCGCGTGCTGGTCGAGCGCGCGCTCGGCCCTGAGCACCGGCCGCTCGTCGCGCGCGGCCTCGAGACGTTCATGACGTACTACGCGGCGCACCTCCTCGACACGACGCGCGCGTACCCCGGGATCGCCGAGGTCCTCGCCGCGCTCGCGGAGCGAGGCGTCGCCCTGTCGGTCCTCACCAACAAGCCGGTCGCGATGAGCCGGGCGATCCTCGACGGGCTCGGGCTCGCGTCGCGCTTCGTGGAGATCGTCGGCGGGGACTCGCTGCCCGTGCGAAAGCCGGATCCGGCCGGCCTCGAGCACCTGCGTGCGCGCACCGCGACGCCCCGCCATCGCATGCTCCTGGTGGGAGACTCGGGGATCGACGTCCGAACGGCCCGCGCGGGAGGCGTCGCCTTCTGCGGCGTCGCGTGGGGGCTCGCGCCCGACACGCTCGCCGCCGCCGGCCCCGAGCGCGTGATCGCGCACCCGGCGGAGCTCGTCGCGGTCGTCGCCGGCGACTAGGACGCGAGCTCCGCGTAGAGCCGGCGGTACGCGAGCGCTGCGCGATCCCAGGAGAAGTCCTGCGCCATGCCGTTGGCGACGAGCCGCGCCCACGCCGTGCCGTCCCGGCGTGTGGACAGCGCGCGGGCGAGCGCCTGGAGGAACGCCCCGGCCGCGTACGGCGCGAACTTGAAGCCCGTGCCCGTCCCCGTCGCCGGATCGAACTCGACGACCGTGTCGTCGAGCCCGCCGGTCGCGTGCACGACCGGCACGGTTCCGTAGCGCAGGCTGTAGAGCTGGTTCAGGCCGCAGGGCTCGAAGCGCGAGGGCATGAGGAAGACGTCGGCACCCGCCTCGATGCGGTGGGCGAGCCCCTCGTCGAACCCGACGCGCAGCGCGACGCGTCCCGGGAAGCCGCCGGGGAGCTCGGCGAGGAGCCGCTCGTAGCGCGCGTCGCCGCTCCCGAGGACCACGAGCTGCGCGTCGGAGGTCCGGAGCGCGTCGGGCAGGGCGACGCCGAGGAGGTCGAGGCCCTTCTGCTCGGCGAGCCGTGACACGACCCCGAGCAGCGGAACGTCGGCACGGACGGCGAGGCCGAGCTCCGCCTGCAGCGCCGACTTGCACAGCGCCTTCCCGCGGAGGTCGTGCGCATCGTAGCGCGCCGGGAGGTGCGGGTCCGTCGCGGGGTTCCACGTCTCGCGGTCGATCCCGTTGAGGATGCCATGCGGGCGATCCCGCCGCGCCCGGAGCACGCCGTCGAGGCCCTCGCCGAACGCGGGCGTCTCGATCTCCGCGGCGTAGCGCGGGCTGACGGTCGTGATCGCGTCGGCGAAGACCAGCCCGCCCTTCAGGTAGTTGATCTGCCCGTGGAACTCGAGGAAGTCGGGCACGAAGTAGCGTGCGTCGAGGTTCAGCAGGTGCCAGTCGAAGGCCGGAAACCGCCCCTGGTAGGCGAGGTTGTGGATGGTGAGCACGGAGCGCGTCCCCCGGAGCTCCGGGTAGACGTCGGCGTTCGCGCGGAGGAAGGCCGGCGCGAGCGCGCTCTGCCATTCGTGCACGTGGAGGACGTCGGGCGGCTCCGCCTCGAGGCGCAGCCACTCGAGCGCCGCGCGGCAGAAGACCACGAAGCGCTCCGCGTTGTCCTGGTAGTCGCCGTGGGCGTCGCCGTAGAAATGCTCGCGGTCGAAGTAGCGATCGGCGCGGACGAGGACCGTCGGGACGACGGCACCTGGAACGCGGACGATCTCCGCAGGCTCCATCCGACTCCCCACGGGTGCGTACACCCGGAGCCCCGTCGCGAGCGGACGCGCCGTGCGGAGCGCCGAGCGGAAGCCGGGGACACAGACGGTGACGTCGACGCCCGCACGGGCGAGCGCGGGTGGGAGCGCGGCGATCACGTCCGCCAACCCGCCGGTCTTGGCGTAGGGGTGGACCTCGGGCGACAGCATCACGACGCGCATTCAGTCGACGCGCGTGTCGCGGAGCAGGCGGCCCGCGTCCTCGGGAGGGACGGGGTTCACGTAGAAGGCGCTCCCGAGCTCGGAGGCCGCGAGGCCCCCGAGGCGCGGCAGGATCTCGAAGTGCCAGTGGAAGGACGGGCTGTCGCCGACGTCCGACGGCGCGCCGTGCAGGACGAGGTTGTACGGCGGATCGCCGAGCGCGCGGTCGAGCTTGCCGAGCACGGTCCCGAGCGCGGCCGCCACCTCCCGCAGCTCCGCATCGCCCGTTCGCTCGAAGGCGGCGGCATGGCGGCGCGGCAGAATCCACGTCTCGAACGGCACGCGCGCGGCAAACGGGACGAACGCGATGGCGCCGGGCGTCGCGACGACGACGCGGGCGCCGGCCTCCGTCTCCTGTCGCAGGATGTCGCAGAACATGCACCGCTCGCGATAGTCGTGATGGGCGCGCGAATGGTGCAGCTCGTCCGCCACGACGTGCGGCACGACGGGGGTCGCGAGGAGCTGGGAGTGGGGGTGCTCGAGCGTTGCGCCGGCCTCGGAACCCCGGTTCTTGAACACGACGACGGACCGCACGCGTGCGTCGCGCTTCAGGTCCGTGATGCGGTCGCGATAGGCGCGGAGTACCTCTTCCAGCGCCGGGAGCGGCAGCCGGCCGAGCTCGCCGTCGTGGTCGGGCGACTCGATCACGACCTCGTGCGCCCCGATCCCGTTCATCAGATCGTAGATGCCTTCGCCCCGACGCTCGAGGTCGCCCTCGATGCGGAGCGCCGGGAACTTGCTCGGCACGACGCGCACACGCCAGCCGGGCGTGTCGGGACGGCCGGGCTCGTCGCGGTAGGCGAGCACCTCGGGTGGGGTCTCGCTCTCATGGCCGGCGCAGAACGCGCACGGCCCACCACGGCGGACGGCCGGGCGGCGCGGGAAGTCGGCGGGGCGCCGCACGCGCTCCGTCGCGATCACGACCCACCGGCCGACGATCGGATCCTTGCGCAGCTCAGGCATGCGAGCGGAGCGGAGTCAGCCGGAGCGGGCGCCGTCCGCGCGCGCCGGACTCACGCGTTCGCCGCGGTCCGCCGGTCGCGCTCGGCGGCCGCCGGTTCCAGGGCGTGCTCGAGGACCTCGTCGACGGTCTCGACGAAGACGAAGTGCAGGGCCTGCCGCGCGGCCTCGGGCACGTCCTCGAGGTCCTTCTCGTTCCGCCGCGGCAGGATGACCGTCTCGATCCCTGCGCGCTTGGCCGCGAGCACCTTCTCCTTGATGCCACCCACCGGCTCGACCTTCCCGCGGAGCGTGATCTCCCCCGTCATCGCGACGTTCGGGCGGACGTGGCGACCCGTGAGCAGCGAGGCGAGCGAGGTGGCGATCGTCACACCGGCGGAGGGACCGTCCTTCGGGATCGCGCCGTGCGGAACGTGGATGTGGAGGTCGCTGTTCTCGAAGAAGTCGGGCGGGATGCCGAGGCGGTCGGCGCGCGACCGGACGTAGCTCAGCGCCGCCTGGGCCGACTCCTTCATCACCTCGCCGAGGTGGCCGGTCAGCGTGAGGCCCTTCTTGCCGGCCATGCGCGTCGACTCGATGAAGAGGATGTCGCCGCCGTTCGGCGTCCAGGCGAGCCCGACCGCGACGCCCGGATCCTCCGTGCGCTCCGTGACCTCGTAGAAGAAGCGATCGGGCCCGAGGAACTCGCGGACCTTGGCCACGGTGGCCACGACCGGGTCCCGGCGCCCCTCCGTGATCCCGCGCGCGACCTTCCGGCAGACGCGACCGATCTCGCGCTCGAAGTTGCGCAGCCCGGCCTCGCGCGTGTGGGCGCGGATGATGTGGATCAGGGCATCGTCCTCGAAGCGGAGGTTCTCCTCGGTGAGCCCGTTCTCGCGGAGCTGCTTCGGGATCAGGTGACGGCGCGCGATCTCGACCTTCTCCTCCTCGGTGTAGCCGGCCAGCTCGATCACCTCCATGCGGTCGCGGAGCGGTGGGGGGATCGGATCGAGGAGGTTGGCCGTGGTGACGAACATGACGCGCGAGAGGTCGAACGGGACGTCGAGGTAGTGATCCTGGAAGGTGTTGTTCTGCTCGGGATCGAGCACCTCGAGGAGTGCCGAGGCCGGGTCGCCGCGGAAGTCCATGCCGAGCTTGTCGATCTCGTCGAACACGAAGAGCGGGTTGTTCGAGCCTGCGTTGCGGATGTTCTGGATGACGCGGCCGGGCAGGGACCCGATGTACGTGCGGCGGTGGCCGCGGATCTCCGCCTCGTCGCGGATGCCGCCGAGCGAGAGGCGCACGAACTTACGCCCCATCGCGCGCGCGATCGAGCGGCCGAGCGACGTCTTGCCGACGCCCGGGGGCCCGACGAAGCAGAGGATCGGGCTCCGGGGATCCTTCCGGAGCTGGCGCACGGCGAGATACTCGAGGATCCGGTCCTTGATCCGGTCGAGATCGAAGTGGTCCTCGTCGAGGACCTCTCGCGCGTGGTGGATGTCGAGGTTGTCGTCGGTCGACACGGCCCATGGCAGCGACACGAGCCATTCGAGGTAGGTGCGCACGACCGTGTGCTCGGCGGACTCCGGCGGGATCATCAGGAGGCGCTCGAGCTCGTGCTCGGCCGCCTTCAGTGCCTCGGGCGGCATCTTCGCCTCCTCGACGCGCCGGCGGAGCTCCTCGACCTCGGCCGTCTTGCCGTCGCCCTCGCCGAGCTCCTTCTGGATCGCCTTCAGCTGCTGGCGGAGGTAGAACTCCTTCTGGTTCTTGTTCAGCTCGGACTGCACCTGCGACTGGATCTTGTGTCCGAGCTCGAGGAGCTCGATCTCCCGGTTGAGGATGGAGGAGAGCTTCTCGAGCCGCACACGGACGTCGAGCGTCGAGAGGAGCTCCTGCTTCTCCTCGAGCGAGATGTTCAGGTTGGAGGCGATCAGGTCGGTCACCTTGCCCGGGTCTTTGATGTTCATCACCACCACCTGCAGCTCGTCCGGCAGGTAGGGGATCATCGACACGAACTTGGCGAACTGGTTCACCATGTGCGCCTGGATCGCGTCCAGGTCCTTGGACGGGACGTGCGAGTCCTGCAGATGGCGGACCTGTGCCCGGAAGTACGGCTCGCGCTGCGTGTACTGGACGATCTCGATCCGCTTGAGCCCCTGGACCAGGATGCGGACGCTCTGGTCCGGGTACTTGAGCATCTTCAGGATGCGACCCGCGGTGCCGCGCGAGTAGAGGCTCTCGGCCTTGGGCGCCTCCTCCTCGGGATTCTTCTGCGCGGCGAGGCCGAGCATGCGATCGCCCGCGAGGCAGTCCTCGACGAGCCTGAGGGAGGCGCCACGCGAGATGAGGAGCGGGACGATCGCCGACGGGAAGATGACCACGCCGCGGAGCGGGAGGATCGGCAGGCTCGCGGGAACGGCGACACCGCTGATGTCCTCGTCGAACCCGTAGAACCGCTGCCCGGTCTCGGGATCGGCGCCCGGCGTCTCCCGGCTCGGCTCCTCGGCCATGCGGATTCCTCCGCTCCAGATCTGATGCGTCGGGATCGTTCCGTGCATGCGCGCGTCGCGCGAAGCGCGTCGAATCTAACGCAGGGGTCCCACCCGCACAAGGGGATCGTGCGTTCGCGCGCGTGCCGTGTCGTGGCGAGCGCGGCCTCGACAGTGCACGATGAAGCCGCTAGCATCCCGCCGCTCGTGAAGGCCGAAAAAACCTTTCGTCTCGACGAGGCGAACGCGATCGTCCCGCGGCTCCAGATCCTGATGGAGCGTCTGCAGCGCGGCGCGCTCCGTCTGCACGAAGAGATGCGCGACCTCGCGCGGGCGACGGGTGTGGACCCGATGGCGCTGTCGCCCGAGCATCTCCTCCGCGAGCGCCCGGCGGCGCGCACGCTCGTGGAGGAACTCGACGCAGTCGTCCACGAGATCGAGGAGAGCGGCGCGCACCTGAAGGACGTCGAGCTGGGTCTCGTCGACTTCCCGACGGAGCGCGAGGGCGAGCTCGTCTACCTGTGCTGGCAGTTCGGCGAGCCCGAGGTGGCGTTCTGGCACCGCGTCGACGAGGGCTTCGCGGGCCGCCAGCCGCTGCCCGGCTCGACGCGCTCCCCGTACCTCCAGTGATCGGGGTCCTGCGCTTTCTCCACCTGCTCGCGCTCGGGGTCTGGGTCGGTGAGATCACCTTTTTCTCCTTCGTCGTGGCGCCGGTGCTGTTCTCGGTCCTCCCACCGGAGCGCGCGGGCGAGGTGGTGAGCGGGGTCTTCCCCCGCTACTACGCGCTCGGGACGGCATGCGCCGTGGTGGCACTCGTTACGAGCCTCGTCATCGCGCGCCACGCGGCCCCGCCCGGCTGGTGGACGAGCATCGCGGCGTGCGTCGCGCTCGGGCTCGTCGCGACGCTGTGGGCGGCGAACGTCGTCCAGCCGAGGGCGCAGCGGCTTCGCGTGATGCTGCAGGCCGCGGGCAGACCGCCCGCGCAGGACGACGCCTTCCGCCGCGCGCACCGTGAGGCCGTCGTGCTGAACGCCGCCGCGCTGCTCGCCGCGCTCGCCGGCCTCGGGCTCACGGCGCGCGCGCTCCGGCAGTAGCCACGATGTCGTCGCCGTATCGGGGTGTCCTGCTCGATCTGTTCGGCACGCTGATCACGTTCGACCCGGGGCGGCTCCCCGAGTTCGCGGTCGGCGACCAGCGCGTGCGCAGCACCGTCGCTGCGCTGGGGCCGCTCCTCGCGGAGTGGGTTCCGGGCGTGGCGCTCGCGGAGTTCTGGGAGGCGCTCCTCACCGTGAGCGACGAGATGGCCCGAGCACGCGCCTACGATCACGTGGAGCTCCCGTCGCGCGAGCGCTTCCGGCGCGCCCTCGAGCGCGTCGGCTGCGACGAGAGTTGCCAAGGCGAGGCGGCGGTGCACATGTCGCGCGCGCACATGGCCCGGATAGTCGACGTGACGGTGTTCCCGCCCGCGCACGCCGCGCTGCTCACCTCGCTCCGTCCACGCCACCGGGTCGCGGTGGTCAGCAACTTCGACGATACCGGAGCCGCGTACGACATCCTCCTGCGCCACGGCATCGCGTCCCACGTCGACACGGTCGTGGTGTCGGGGGCGCTCGGGCTCCGCAAGCCGCACCCTGCGGTGATCCGCGCGGGGGTCCTGGGCCTCGGACTCGCGGCGGCCGACGTGCTGATGGTCGGCGACACGTGGGGCGAGGACGTTGCCGGCGCGCGGGCGGCGGGCGTGGACGTCGTCTGGATCGACACGCACGGGCGTGGCGTGCCCGAGGGCGAGCCGCCACCGCACGGCGTCGTCCGCGCGCTGCCCGAGATGGCGTCGTTCCTGTGAGGCGCGCGCGCGGCGCGGCCGGCCGGCCGCAGATCGCGGTCGCCGGCGGCGGCGCCTGCACGCGACGCACGGCCGCCGTGGCGCACGCGGTCGGCCGCGGCCTCGCGCTCGGGGGCGCCGTCCTCGTGTGCGGCGGGCTCGGCGGGGTGATGGAGGCCGCCGCGCGCGGCGCCGCGGAGGCGGGCGGCACCGTCGTCGGCCTCCTCCCCGGACGGGATCGCGCGG
>CAZLYE010000011.1:0-3917 GCA_964562865.1 uncultured Binatia bacterium (SeqCode)
CTCCTCGCCCGAGCCGGCCTGCACGGTCTCGCAGGGCAGCTCCCGGAGGATCGCCTCGAGCGCGACCAGCTTCTCCCGGTTGTCGCCGACGATCAGGACGCTCGGCTCGTAGGTGGCCATGGGCATCTCCTCAGCGCCCGCGGTGGCGCCTCCGCCTCGGACCCTCCCGCGCCTGCTCGACCTCGCCGCGCGCCCGGGCACACGTCCGGGGACGACGATGGGCAGACTGCCGTCTCGAGGTGGAAGGGCCGGCGGGGCTACCGTCGTGCCTCATGGCTCTCTGCTCGGTCTGACCGCGAGGGCCGCGGTCGGCGCGCAGTCGGGAGCGACCAGGCCGTGCTCCCACGTCCCCACCTCGAGCTTTCTCCCCCATTTCACGGCCGTCGCAGACGAAAGGCGTTGCCCACTAACCCCTTCCCACAGAATTCCGTCATCCCGGGGACGGGTGAAAGGTCGTACGGAAATCGGTGAGCGAGCAGAAACGCGACGTTCGCTTCGAGCCGTGGATGGCGATAGGAGTCGCCCATCCTGAAGCGGCTCGCCACGACGGTCTCCCGGCTGCTCGCGAACGTCGCGATGCCCCTGCCCAACGTCGCCGGGGCAGCGGTCGTCTACTTCTACTTCAACTGGGTCGATCCGACGGACGCCGCCCGGCTCGGGAGCCCGCTCCGCGACCTGATCGTGTTCGCTGTCGTCACGGCCACGCTCACGGGCGGCTCGATGTACCTCCTGCTCCGGCTGTTCCGGCCTCTCGTCGTCTGGGTCGGACGGCTCGAGGACGGCGAGGATCCGGCCGGCATCCCGCCGGAGCTGCGCCGGCGTGCCCTGAACGGCCCGTGGATCGCCGGGACGCTCAGCATGGCGGGGTGGCTGGTCGCCGGCCTCTTCTACTTCCCGTACCAGATCTGGGTCGGCGGCTTCAGTCCGGCGCAGTCCTGGCGCGTCTTTGCGGGCATCGTGTTCGTTGGGGCGCCGGTCGGCGGTGCGCTCTCCTTCCTCGTGGCGGAGTTCTACTGGCGCCGCCGGATCCCGCTGATCTTTCCCGACGGACGGCTCGAGGAGAGCGGCGTCGCACGCGTGCCGATCCTCCTGCGTCTCGGCGCGACGTTCTTCATGACCTCCGTTCTCCCCCCGATGCTGATGCTGGCGGTGAGCATGAGCCTGCTCAGCCGCTTCGGAGGCGAGCTGCCGGCGGAGCTCCTCCCGCTCTGGGTGCAGCTTCTCCGCACGCAGACCTACATCCTGGGTGCCACCGGGCTCGTGTCGCTCGTGATGGTGCTGCTCGTCGCCCGCTTCATCAACCGCCCGGTGCAGGCGCTCCGGGGCGCGATGGCCCGCGTCGCGGCCGGGGATCTCGCCGTGCGGGTGCCGGTCCGGAGCGCCGACGAGCTCGGCGAGCTGAACCAGCACTTCAACGCCATGGTCCAGGAGCTGCGCGACGCGGAGCGTCTCCGCGAGCTGTTCGGGCGCTACGTGAGCCCCGCCGTCGCGCGGCAGGCCGTCGAGCGCGGGATCGCGTTCGGCGGGGAGATCACGCGGGCGACGGCCATGTTCGTCGACCTTCGTGGCTTCACCGCCCTCACGCAGCGCGAGACGGCCGGGCGCGTGGTCGAGCTCCTGAACGAGTACTACGCCGTCGTCGCGCGCGTCTGCGAGCGCGAGGGCGGCGTGATCACGCAGTTCCTGGGCGACGGCGTGGTGGTCGTGTTCGGCGGTCCGCTCCGGCCTGTCGCGGACCACGCCCGGCGGGCGCTCGCCGCCGCGGTCGAGCTGCAGCACGAGCTGGACGCGCGGAACGCGACCGGCGGGGAGCGCCTCCTCGCCGGCATCGGGATCTGCACGGGCGACATGATCGCGGGCAACGTGGGCACCGGCGAACGCGTCACGTACACAATCGTCGGCGACGCCGTGAACCAGGCGGCGCGCCTGCAGGTGAAGTCTCGCGACCTCGGCTGTCCCATCCTCATCACCGCGAGCTCGCGGGCGGCGCTCGGCGTCGCGAAGGGGTTCGGCCTCCACCCCTGCGGCGCGGGTCCCTTGTTGGTCTTCGCCGCACCGGTGGAGATCTACGCCGTCGACGCGTAGCGCCTCCGTACTCGCCGTCCTGCTCCTCGCGTGTCCCGGCTGCCGGCGCGATCCGGGCCCGTCGGCGGTCGCCGTCGACCTCCTCGAGCGCCCCGGGCCGCGGGCAGTCCTGCCACGCTCGTCGTTCCCGCGCCGGCGCGCGTCGACTTCTTCGTGCGCCTGCCGCCTGCCGCGGCGCCGGCGCTCGCAGCCGCGGGCCCTCGAGACGCACCGTCCCGCGGCCGGCCGCGGGACGGTGCGCGAAATGGCGACGGTGTCGAACGTCTACGGCAGCAAGACGACGGTGAGCGGGGCGAAGGTGGCCGGCGAGCTCGGATGCTCGCCTCGCGGCGCGTTCCTCGACTGACTCGGCTCAGGGCGCCGAGACGTGGGTCTCGACGCGCAGCACGCCCACGCGATGAGTGCGGCGCGTCCCTCCTTCCCCAGCGCCGCGGCGATGGTGCCGGGACAGGCCGGACGTCGAACGATCGCACGCCGTGCGAGTCTCACGGCGGAGGCTGCGTGACGGACTTCGATGGAAGCAACGGGAGCACCGTGTCGGCCAGACTCTTCTCCGTGACCGGCTCGCCCGTCCCGAGCTTGGCGCGCACGACCCCGTTGGTGTCGATGACCCACGTGAGCGGCAGCACCTTGGGGGCACCGAAGCCGTTGGCCTTCGCCTCGCGGAGCATGGCCGCCGGATAGCCGACCGTCTGCGCGGCCTTCTCCATCTCGCGACGATCGTGCGGGTCGTCGGCGCTGAGACCGATCACTTCGACTCCCCGATCATGATAGCGGCGATAGAACGTATCCAGGACCGGCATCTCCGCCCGGCAGGGAGGGCACCAGCTGGCCCAGAGGTTGACCACGACGACCTTGCCGCGGAGCGCCGCGAGGTCGAAGGTCCGACCGTCCATCTCCTGCACGACCAGCGCCGGCGCCGGCTGCCCGACCTCCACCGCCGCGAGCGCGGGCGCGCACCCTCCCACGAGGGAGACGGTGCCCGTCATCACCACGATCCGCCACGAGGCTCCTCGCATGTCGGATGCCCTCGCTAGAACATGTAGCTGACGACGAGCTTGGGGAACAGTCGTGACACCAGCTGGTTGCCGTTCATGTCCATGTACGCCGGCAACCCGAGGTCCGCGAAGACCCTGACGTTGCCCACCCCGACCTCGAATCCCGGAGCGATCAGCAGGCGGCTGTATCCGCTGTTGGGCGGGTCCGCGGCCCGACCGCTGTCCTTCCAGCGCTCGGAATTGATCACCTCCAGGATCGGCGCGAGCTCGGTGAGCCTTCCGAGGGGACCGAAGTCGTAGGTGAGCCCCACGGCCGAGTTGAGCTCGTCGCCGGGACGGTATCCGCCGCGGGTGAAGAAGGCGCGCTGGTAGAGGATCTGCGCGAACCAGCCGAGCGCGTGATTGGGGACGACGGCGCTCAGGTCGATGGTCCCGAGGTGATAGGCGCCGAGCAGGCCATCGGTGCTGCCGCTGCCGATCTCGGTGTCGCGATCGAAGTTGGGGTAGGTGTAGTCGCCGGTCGGGAGCTTCACGCCGAAGGTGACGCCGGTCGACATATCGGGGGAGAATCCCGTGTAGATGCCCTCGAGGCGGGCGTCACCGAGCGCGCCGTGGGTGAACGACTCGACGTTCCCGGTGGTGTCGTCGGTCGTCTTGAAGAACCGCTCCGCGGTGGGCACCTCGGCGACGAGTCCCCAGCTCCGGTTGAACAGGTACTGCAGGCCGAGCGTGACGAAGTGCGTCCGCAGCCGCTTGTCGTCGTTGTTGGCGGCGGGTGCCGCGGAGGTCCCGTGCCAGTTCTGATTCTGGTCCAGGAAGTCGTACTCGAGGAAG
>CAZLYE010000012.1:0-5675 GCA_964562865.1 uncultured Binatia bacterium (SeqCode)
GTGTGCGGATGCGTTCGCCTGCACCGCCGACCGCTGCGCCAACCACGTGTGCGTACACGTCCCGCTGGACGACCAGTGCGGTGGCGGCGGAGACTGCAACGCTCCGGCTTGCGTACCCGCAGACCCCGCGGCCGACGCGAGCGGTTGCGTCATCCGGCCCGCCAACGAGGGCACCTATTGCACGGAAGACGACGACCCGTGCACCATCGACACGTGCGGCGGCGGTGTATGCGAGCACCAGCCGGACGGCAGCGGTCCGCGCTGTGCGATGCTCGACGGCCCGTTCCGGACCGCGGCCGCGATGCTCACGGGATCGCAGGGCCTGCAGTTGACCCTCGAGACCGCGCTCGCTGCGGGCTGCTCGGGTGCGACGTGCCCCATCACGTCCAGTGACGACGCGACCCGGCTGGTCGCCCTCCTCCAGTCCACGGCAACCGACCTCCAGACCGCGTCGCTCGCGATCGCGGGCCGCCTGGCCGAGTCCTCGTCCCTCGACGCGCCGCGGGACCCGACGATGCGCGCGCAGCTCGCCCTCGGCCTGCTGCAGAACCTGCCGGGCGACCTCCGCGCGTTCCTCGCCACGCTGAAGCAGGCGCGCACGCGTCGGACGGTCAGCGCCGCCTTCTTCCGGGGCCGGCGGACTGAGACCCTCAAGCTGCTCCGCAGTGCCGGGAAGCTCCGGGGGCAGCTCACGCGCATCGTCGCCCGGCGCCGCTCCTTCGCCCAGTAGTGCGCGCCCACGCGTCGCCGCGCGCGCCCGTCGAGCTCCGCGACGGCCTCA
This sequence comes from uncultured Binatia bacterium (SeqCode), assembly GCA_964562865.1. GTDB lineage: Bacteria > Desulfobacterota > Binatia > DP-6 > DP-6 > CAZLYE01. The sequence goes on from CAZLYE010000012.1 coordinate 782, forward strand.
GCCGAGCGTCTTCACGAGGATCACCTTCGGCTCGCTCCGCTCGTCGGTGTACGCGGACCCGGACTCTCCCTCGAACGATGCGTACTCGATGGCCTGTCCCACGCGCCTACCCACCGCTCAGCGCGCACACGATGTGGACCTCGTCGGTGGGCGCGAGCGGCGCGCGCAGGTCGTCCGCCTGGTCCCGGTTGACGAACAGCCTGATGTGCACGCGGATCCGGTCCTGCTCGTCGACGATGCGGAAGCGGAGCCCGGGGTGGCGGCGGTCGAGATCGAGCAGCAGGGCCGCCAGGGTCGCGCCGTCGGCTTCCACCTCGGCCCGCCGGCCCGTGTACGAGCGGAGCGCCGTCGGGACGTGCACGATCATCCCGCGGGCTCGGCCACCTCGACGGCGTAGATCGGGGGCAGGTGGCGGACGAGGCAGCGCCACCGCTCGCCCTCGTCGTCGCTCGCCCAGAGCTCGCCGCCCGTCGTCCCGAAGTAGAGGCCGACGGGATCGTGCCCGTCCACCGCCATCGCCTGCCGCAGGACGGTGAACCAGGCCCGCCCGTCCGGCAGCCCGGCGTCCTGCCGGTGCCAGCTCGCGCCGGCGTCGCGGGTGACGTACGCCGCGGGCCGTCCGTCGGGGCTCGTGCGAGGCCAGACGTCGGTACCGTCCATCGGGAAGACCCACGCCGTGTCGGGGTCGCGCGGGTGAATCACGATCGGGAAGCCGACGTCGCCGACGTCGCGCGGCATGTTGTCGCCGATGCGGATCCAGCGGCCCTCGTCGCGCTCCATCCGGTAGATGCCACAGTGATTCTGCTGGTAGAGGCGGTCGGGGCGGAGCGGATGGAGGACGACCCGATGCGGGTCGTGGCCGAACTCGGGCGGCGGGCCGGGGAGGACGATGGCACAGCCGTGGTTGAGGGGATGCCAGTCCCGCCCTCGATCGCGGCTCTCGAACACGCCGCCACTCGACATCCCCACGTACATGCGGCGCGGGTCGCGCGGGTCGATCAGGATCGAGTGCATCTTCGGGCCGTCCGGCGTGCCGTCCTGGTCGCCACCACACCAGGCGGCCCGCATCGGGTGCTCGTTGAAGCCCGCGACGCCGTCCCACGTCCAGCCGCCGTCCTCGGACCGGAAGAGACCCTGGGGCGACGTGCCGGCGTACCAGACGCCGGGCTCGCTCGCGTGGCCCGGTGTCAGCCAGAACACGTGGTCGACCGCGCGCCCTCCGCCGGCGGGCGCCTTCGCGAAGGCGGGCGGGCGAACGGCCTCCTTCCAGCTCTCGCCCCCGTCGATCGAGACAAACACCGTCGGTCCGAGATGGCCGGTCCGTGCTCCCATGACGACGGTTTGCCGATCGCGCGGGTCCATCACCAGATGGTGGACGATGTGGCCGAGCAGAACGGGCGCGGAGAGCTCCCAGCGCACGCGCCGCGCGTCACCGCGGAGGAGAAACGCCCCCTTCTTCGTCCCGAGGAGCAGCGTCACGCGACCCGCCGACGTCGCCATTGCGCCCTCCTACAGGACGGGCGTCGGTACGAGAAGCGGGCCGTCGAGGATGGTGCTCATCGGGATCCTTTCTCGTCGCCGAGCGACGCCGACGCCGGAAAGACCTTCCCGGGCTCGGGAGTCGGGAAGCGGTAGAGACCGGTTCGCACCTTGAGCCCGAGCTCCGCCCCGACCGCCCGGATCGTCTCGGGGCAGAAGGCGTAGCCGCGGAGCCGCGCGATCCGGCCGTCCTGCTCCTCCAGCCGGATCACCTGCTCGAGCGCCTCGCGGCCCCGCCGCGTGCAGAACCCGAGGATCAGTGGCTCGCCGTGCAGGACGCGGCGCTCGAGCCGCGCCGACTCGTAGGCGAACTCGGCCGGCCACTCCGGGTGCCCGTGGACGGCGTGGTGGAACCAGCCCGGCTTCCGGGCGAACGCCGCACGGCCGACGTCCAGGCTGCAGCCGACGTTCTCGACCGATCCCCTGTCGAGCATCAGGCCGATGAGGCCCGCGACGTCGCGTGCGTGGTACGCGTCGACGAACCGGTCGACGAGCGCCACGGACGGGACGGGACGCCGCGACGTGGACTCGCCCTCGGGCTCGCGGAGACGCGTGCGCCCGCGGTGGAGCGCAGCCTTGACGGCGCCCACGGAGGTCCCGAGCACGTCGGCGATCTCCTCGAGCCGCAGGTCGAAGAACTCCTTCAGCACGAGCGCCGCTCGCTCCTGCGGTGCCAGGCGCTGGAACAGCACGCTTCCCGCGTCGCGGATCGCTCCTTCGTCCTCGCCTGCGGCGGCGGGCTCGGGAGGCTCCTGCCCGGCGAGCACCGCGGCCTCCCTGTCCCGTCGCCGGACGGTGTCGATCCAGAGGTTGGTCGCCGTGCGCAGCAGGTACGCCCGCGGGTTCTCGATCCGCGAGAAGACGCTCCCGAGCGTCGCGAAGGCCCGGAGGAGCGTGTCCTGGACGAGGTCCTCCGCGTCCCACAGGTTCCCGGTCAGCCGGTGGCAGTAGCCGTGGAGCACGGGACGGAGCGGAGCCAGGAGGTCGATGTAGCGGTGCCACGCCGCACGGAGGTCGTCCCGCAGCCCGTCGGGCAGCTCGAGGTCGCTCATGTCTCTCTCCCTCCCCATGGACGCGTCTCTCACTGATCCATGACGGATGGCTGGGGTGGGAGGATACGCCACCGACGGCGGCCGAGGGGAATCACCGTCTGCTCGTGACGAAGGGGGTGCGTAGGCAGTATAGCGGGACCGATGTCCATCCGCCCGCCCGTGGTCGGCCTGCTCGTGCTCGCGGGCAGCCTTCTGCTCGCCACGCCGGGGCTCGCCGAGCAGAAACGGAGCGCCAAGAAGAGCGTCAAGCGAACGGTGAAGGAGGCGGCCCGCACCGGAGGTCGCACCGCCCGCGACGGCGCGCTCACCTTCGGTCGCTCGGCGAAGGCGTTCTTCACCGGCGGCCCGGACGCCGTGCGGAAGACCTGGAAGGCGAACGCCGCGAAGACCAAGCGGACGGCGAAGGCGGGCGCGGCGGCGACGAAGGCGGCCGCGGGCGAGGAGTGAGCGGCGCTCAGCCGGCTATCCCGGCCTGGTGACGCGATTCGAGCAGCGATCGAGCTCGCGTCCCCCCGCCCGATCGATCAGAACGTGAGCTGGTCGAGGGGTTCGAGGTCGACGAGCCCGATGACGCTGCAGACGTCGGTGCCGGCCGGCGAGGAGATCGCCAGCGTTCCCTCGACGCGGAGGTTCGAGGGGAGCACGCCGATGCCGCCGGTGGTGATGAAGCTGACGACGATGGTGCCGTCCAGCGAGCCCGGGGTGGCAGGGGTGATCGCCAGGTAGATGTAGTCGGTGAGCAGAGCCGACCCGGTCGCGGTCCGGTTGTTCGGTATCTCGACCGTGGCGCACGGCATGAGGTCGCTCAGATGAGGCGCGCCGTTCGCCGCCTGATCGGGGGAGATCTTGTAGACGTGGACGAGCCCCGTCGGCCCCTTGTCCTCCGTGGTGACCAGCAGCACGCTGCCGTCGGGATGGACGCGGAAGATGTTCGGGTCGGCGTCGGGCGTGATGAGAAGCATGCTCGGGCGGATACGGTAGATGCCGCCCGGCAGCGCGACGAAGATCGCGCTGCCGTCCCGCGCCGCTTCCAGGTCGTCGGCCGGGTCGTAGTCGTCGTTGCAGGGGTCGAGCCCCTCGGCGGCGTCGATACGCGGCACCAGGACGGTCTGCGTCCCGTCGCTCTTGCGGATTGCCACGAGCTGCTCGAGCGCGCTCCGGAAGCAGTTGGAGTTCACGGACTGGTACCAGGCGACGTAGACCTCCCCGCCCGCCGCGGGCGGGACGGCGTCGCTCGCGATCTGCATCGTGCACGTCGGTGTGCGGGTGACGATGTCGGCGCCGGTGCGCGTGCCGTTCGCGTCCATCCGAAGATGGAGCAGCGTGCCGTCGAGCTCGGTCACCGGGTTCGGGTTCGGGTCGCTGTAGCTCCCGTCGTCGCTCAGGAGGTAGAGGCCACCCGTGCCGTCTCCCGCCATGTCGATCGGGAGGAACGCCGAGTCGTCCGAGCAGAAGCCGCTGGGGCAGTCGGCGGGCGTGGCGCACGACTGGGCGGCGCGCGCGCCGCCGATGCAGGTCCCGACCGCGGGACAGGTCCCACCGTTGGAAGCGCAGTCCGCGTCGACCAGGCAGTAGTCCCCCGACCCGTTTCCGTTCTGCGGAACGACGCAGGCGCGCACCGAGTCGTCCGGGGTGATGCGCTCGCCGTCCGGCAGGATCCCCTCGATGTCCGTCGTGGTCCCGGCGAAGAAGAGCGTCTCGGAGATGGGCAGCGGGCCGGTGCCCGGCGCGGCGCCGCCGTAGCCGTGGCTCAGGAGGTGGACGGCGTTCGCGTTGGACGCCGAGGCCACCACCGTGAGCTGCGCCGACTGATGGCCGGACGAGCCGGGGGTGAACGTGAGGTTGACGGACGCGCTCTCGCCCGGGCCGAGGTCGAGGTCCGACGCATCCAGCGCGAACGCACCGCCGCGCTCGCACTGGCCGGTCGGCCAGGTGTAGTCGCACGCGCCGAGCCGGACCTTCAGCTGGCTCGTCGCCGTGGCATCCGTGTTCTGCACCGTGAACGTGCGCGTGGCGCCGGTCCCCAGCGCCACCCCTCCGAACTCGAGCGCGGACGGCGCGTCGACCTTGAGAGTGCCGGGCGTGCGCCCCGGGTCGAGCAACGGGACGGCGAGCATGGTGAGCTGGGCGGTGCTGGCGAGCTGGCCGTCGCTGACCGTCAGACCCACGGTCACGTCGGTCGCGTTCGAGGCGAACGTGTGCAGAGGCCGCGGGTCGGTGGAGGTGGTACCGTCGCCGAAGTCCCACTGGTACGTGAGGAGATCGGACTCCGGGTCCGAGCTCTGCGTCCCGTCGAACTGGAG
>CAZLYE010000013.1:0-2565 GCA_964562865.1 uncultured Binatia bacterium (SeqCode)
ACGCCGTCGTCGAGAAGCTCCGTGCGGCCGCCCCGCGGCCATTGCGCGGAATCAGGAGTGCCCGCATGCACACCGGCCTCGTGTGCCTCGTGTGTGGCGCGCTGCTCGGGTGCCCGCAACTTCTGCGGGCCGGTGAGGCTCGAGCCGCGCCGCGGATCCATGCCCCGGCGGTCGCGACTCCCGACTCCGCGATGCCCGCGGCCCCCGCAGTCGCGCGTGCTCCGACTGGCGACGGGCGCGCGAGCCCGGGAGGCATCGGCCGTGTGGGTCCCGTTCCGGCGGTGCCGGCGCGTCCCTCACTCGATCCCGCCCCGGGCTGGGGCGGTTACATCAATGCGTTCCCCCGCTACGTCCAGCATTCGCTCGACCGCGCGACCTGGGCCCGCGAGCGCAGAGCGGTCACTCCGCCGCCCGCTCCGCTTCGCGGCCGCGGCGGGCCGGCGGGGCGGGCCGCGGGCCGGGCCGCAGCGGGCGCGCCGGCGGAGGAGGAGGGCGCACGGTCGTCCCTTCCGACCCGACTCTGGTTCGGACCTCCGTTCCCCAATCCGTCCGTGGGCCGCGTGGCGTTCCGAATCGACCTCCCGGCCGGCGCAGCCGTCCGCCTCTCGATCCTCGACGTCGCCGGCCGCGTCGTGGACGAGATCCGCGTGGCGCACGATGCGGGCCGCTACACGCTCGAGTGGGACGGCGATTCGCGGCCGGGTCTCGCCCGCGCTTCGGGCATCTATTTCGCGCGTCTCGAGGTGAACGGTCGTGCGGTCGGCACGCGTCGTCTGGTGGTGCTCCAGTGACGGCCGGCCACACGCGCCGACCCCGCACACACGCGCGGCGCCGGCCCTCGCGGCGGGACGCCCTGTCGGGTGCGCTCGCGCGCCTCGTGATCGCCGCCGCATGCGTGGCGTTTCAGGCGTTCCCGGGGGCGGTCGCGGACCTGGCCCCGGGCGCCGTGCTCCGCCGCGCCACCAGGGTCGAGCCGGGCGCCGCAGTCCGGGTGGAAGCGGCGGGCGTGAGGCTCGAGATCGACGGCGGTTCGGTGGAGCAGCCGCTGGACGTCGACGTCCGCCCGCTCTCCGAGTCGGAGCTGGCGACGCTCGACCCGGGCATGACCAACGTCACCTCCGGGGCCGGCCGCGGCTACCGCTTCGGCCCGCCCGGCGCGCGCTTCCTGAAGCCGACGCGGCTCACGCTTCCCTACGACGAGCGCCTGCTGCCGCGCGGCATGACGGCGCGGGACGTCCGCACCTTCTACTACGACGAGAGCGCGGGACGCTGGGTTCCGCTCCGACGCGTCGTCGTGGAGCCGGCGGCACGGACGGTCGTGAGCCTCACCGACCATTTCACGGACTTCATTGCCGCGACCCTCGCCGTGCCGACCCATCCGGAGGTCTCCTCCTTCGCGCCGACCATGATGCAGGATCTGAAGGCCGCGGATCCGGGTGCGGGAATCGACCTCATCCAGCCGCCGCAGGCGAACCCGCTCGGCGAAGCGCGGCTGTCCTTCGACGTGGAGGTGCCCCCGGGCCGCAACGAACTGCAACCCTCGCTCGCCATCCTCTACGAGTCTCAGGGCGGCGACGGATGGCTGGGCGTGGGCTGGAGCCTGCAGATCCCGGAGATCGCCGTGGACACGCGGTGGGGCGTGCCGCGCTTCGGGATGCTCCCCGACGCGTCGGGCGCGGTCGCGTACCGCAACCTGGAGACCGAGTCCTACCTGATGAACGGGTTGGAGCTCACGCCGGTCGCGAACCGGGGCCCGTTCGAGGCCCGATCCGGGACCGAGAAGACCTTCCAGGCGCGCGTCGAGGGCGAATTCGACCGCGTCGTCCGCCACGGCGACCAGCCCTCGAACTTCTGGTGGGAAGTCACCGACCGTAACGGCTTTCGCCATCTCTACGGCGAGCCGCCGGAGGTGGCGGGGCCGGGCGCGCTGCGGGACGACGCGGGCAACATCTTCCGCTGGGCGCTGCGCGAGGTGAGGGATCCGCACGACAACGCGATGCGCTTCGACTACGACCTAGTGAGCGACCCCGGCATTCCGGGCGGCACGGTGCCCGGCCGCCAGCTCTACCTGCGCGAGATCAACTACACCGGCGTCGCCGCGGGCGGCGGCTACGAGCCCGGCGCGTACACGGTGCGGTTCATCCGCGACTCCGATCCGGAGCTCGCGCCATGGGTGCGGAAGAGCGACGTCCAGATCGATTGCCGCGGGGGCTTCAAGGAGGTGACGGCCGAGCTGCTGCGGCGGATCCGCGTCGAGCTGGACGGCCAGCCGGTGCGTCAGTACGAGCTGGTCTACGAGGCAGGGGCGTTCGGCAAGACCCGGCTTGCCGCCATCCGCCAGAGCGGCGCCGGGGGCGCGGCGTTCCCGGGGAGCGAGCACCGCTTCTCCTACTACGATGACGTGCGCGACCCCTCGGGCGCCTACTCGAAGGGGTTCGACCCCGACTCGAGCTGGGACGTGCCGTCCGACGACGTGACCCTGTGCACCGACCTCGGCCCGGTGAGCGTGTGCCCCACGGTGATCGCACCGGACTACGACCGGGCCAGCGCGCTGAGCGGGATCAT
>CAZLYE010000014.1:0-5103 GCA_964562865.1 uncultured Binatia bacterium (SeqCode)
GCGACGTCGATCTCGGCCGGCGTGAAGACCGGCATCGAGGCGCCGCCCGGGATGACGGCCTTCAGCTCGCGCCCGCCGGCGATGCCGCCGGCATGAGTATAGATGATCTCGCGCAGCGGCGTGCCCATCGGCAGCTCGTACGTGTCCGGGCGGACGACGTGTCCCGACACGCAGAAGAGCTTCGGGCCGGGGCTCTTCTCGGGCCCGATCGAACGGAACCAGTCGGCCCCGCGGAGGACGATGTGCGGCACGCAGGCGAGCGTCTCGACGTTGTTCACGATCGTCGGGCAGCCGAAGAGGCCGTGCGTCGCGGGGAACGGCGGCTTGATGCGTGGGTACGCGCGCTTCCCCTCCAGCGACTCGATGAGACCCGTTTCCTCGCCGCAGATGTACGCGCCGGCACCGCGATGCACCCAGACGTCGACGTCGAACCCGGTGCCGAGGACGTTCTTCCCGATGAAGCCGGCCTGACACGCCTCGGCGATCGCCTGCTCGAGGACGCGCGCGCCGCGGGCGAACTCGCCGCGGATGTAGATGTAGGCCGTGTGACAGCGGATCGCGAACGCGGTGATGACGATCCCCTCGAGGAGCTGGTGCGGATCGTCCTCGATGATGATGCGGTCCTTGAACGTGCCGGGCTCGCTCTCGTCGGCGTTGACGCAGAGGTAGACCGGCTTCTCCGTCTGCTTCGGCAGGACGCTCCACTTCATGCCGGTCGGGAAGCCGGCGCCGCCGCGTCCGCGGAGGTTCGACGCCTTCACCATGTCGACGAGCTGCTCGGGCGTGTGCTCCGTGAGCGCCTTCCGCGTGGCCGCGTAGCCTCCGTTCGCGAGGTAGACGTCCAGCCGGCGGAGATCGGGAACGTCGCGGCAGCGGAGGAGGAGACGCTCGGGCATCGACGCTCGTCAGCGCGCCGCGGGCGCGGGCTCCGGGACCTGCTTCTGGCCCTGGATCTTCCGCTGGAGCGCCATGAGCCCGTCGAGGACGCCCTCGGGTCGCGGCGGGCAGCCGGGCACGTACACGTCGACCGGGATGATGAGGTCGATGCCGGGCAGCGTCGTGTAATTGTCGTAGAAGCCGCCCGACGAGGCGCACGCGCCGAACGCCATCACCCACTTGGGCTCGGCCATCTGGTCGTAGACGCGCTTCAGGATCGGCGCCTGCCGCATCGTCACGGTCCCGATCACCATGATGAGGTCCGCCTGGCGCGGCGTGAAGCGTGGGAGGAGCGCCCCGAACCGGTCGATGTCGTAGGGCGACATCGAGAGCGACATGTACTCCATCGCGCAGCACGCGGTCGCGAAGGGGTACGGGAAGATCGAGTACTTCCGCGCCCACCCGATCGCCTTGTCGAGGCGCGTGAGCACGACGGCGTCCCCGAGGAGGGGCGCTTCACCCGAGGTGGCGGCATGCGGACGCGGCGGCGGGAGCGGCTTCGCCATGGCGTACCCTTCTCGTCTATCCGCCACCCCCCGCACTGTCAAAGCCGGGGCGCGCGTCGTTTGCATTCGCGCGGGACGCGAGCTAGCCCGGCCCGACCATGGACCTCCTGACGCGCTGGGTCCACCTGCTCGCCGTCGCGCTCTACCTCGGTGCGACGGTTGCCATCGCGCTCGTCTTCCTGCCCGCCGTCGAGGACGTCGAGGACCCGGCGCTCCAGCGGCGGCTCCTCGCCCGTGGCCTCCGCCCCTACAACGTGCTCTCCGTCGGCGCGCTCGGCGTGCTCGTGATCTCCGGCGCCTCGGGGCTGACCGACCTCAAGGCCGCGCTCGGACCGGACTTCGCGCGGCTCCTCTGGCGCCTCGTCGGGAAGCTCGTGCTCACCTTCGTGCTGATCAACGTGGCGACCTACTTCTCGTTCGGGCTGGCGCACCGGCTCGTGCGCGCGGAGCTGGGCGGGCTGCCCGTCGAGCCCGCGAAGCAGGCGAGCATGATCGTCCGCATGCGGTGGACGGCGTGGACGGGCGCCGCGCTCGCGGCGTGGACGGCGTGGGTTGGCCTCGCGCTCGTGCGCTGAGGCGTCGCGTCAGATCAGCGCCTCGTGCACCCAGCACCAGCGCCAGTCCTCTCCGGGCTCGAAGGACTGGACGATCGGGTGCTTCGTCGTGTGGAAGTGCTCCCGCGCGTGCCGGTGCGGCGACGAGTCGCAGCAGCCGACGTGGCCGCACGTGAGACAGAGCCTCAGGTGAACCCAGTCCGAGCCGATGCGAAGGCAGTCCTCGCAGCCGTCGGCGCTCGGCGTGACGTCGCGGATCGCGCTCTCGTGGGGATCGGGCATCGTGCGTTCCTCCTCGTCTAGCTCGTGGGGAGCTCCCGCGGGCGCCGGCCGCGCGGGAACGCCGCGTCGATGCGCGCGCACTCCGCGTCGGTCAGCCGGAGCGCTCCGGCGCCCGCGTTCTCGGCGACGTGCTCCGCGCTCGACGCCTTCGGGATCGTGAAGAGCGGCGGCCGCCGCACGAGGAAGGCGAGCGCCACCTGGCGCGGCGTGGCGCCGTGCGCCGCGGCAATCTCGCCGAGGACCCGACCGCCCGCGCTCCGTGGCCCCGGGAACCCGCCGTCGCCGAACGGAGTGTACCCGACGACGGCGACCCCGTGCGCCTCGCACCACGGGAGCACCGCGTGCTCGATCGCGCGCTCCTGCAGGTGGTAAAGTACCTGGTTGCAGACGAGACGTCCGGGCCCGGGCGCCGCGATCCCCGCCGCCTCCTCCAGGTCGCTCACGTCGAAGTTGCTGACGCCCCACGCGAGGATCTTCCCTGCGCCCCGGAGCTCCTCGAAGGCGGCGATCGTGTCCTCGAGCGCGTACCGTCCCCGCCAGTGCAGGAGGTAGGTGTCCAGCCGGTCCGTCCGGAGCCGGGCGAGCGACGCCTCGCACGCCGCGATCGTTCCCCGCCGCGAGGCGTGCTGCGGGAGCACCTTGGAGACGAGCAGCACCTCGTCCCGCCGGCCGGCGATCGCCTCCGCGACGATCGCCTCCGCGCCACCGTACATCTCGGCGGTGTCGACGTGCGTCATCCCGAGGTCGAGGCCCCGCCGGAGCGCTCCGACCGCGGCGGCCCGATCGCCGCGGTCGATCTTCCAGGTGCCCTGCCCCACCACGGCCGTCTCGCGCCCGGTCGCGCCGAATCGACGTCGCTCCACGCGCCTCGTCCTAGCGAAAAATGGTCGCGCGCGCGCCCCCCAGCGGAGGCGGCGCCGGTTGCGATCGCGCGACGCTCTTGCCATCATCCCGCGCCGCGGCGCCACGACCGTCACGCCGCCGCATGACGCTCGAGTCCGGCACTCCCGTCGAGATCGTCGCCGTCGGTCGCGAGCTCCTGACCGGCCGCACGACGGACACCAACTCGGCGTGGATCGCGGCACGCCTCACCGACGCCGGGGCGTCCGTCACGCGGATCGTCGTCGTCGACGACGATCCGGCCGAGGTCGCCCGCGAGGTCGCTGCCGCGCGGGAGCGCGGGGTGGTGCTCGTCGTGACGACCGGCGGTCTCGGGCCGACGCTCGACGACCGCACGCTCGCGGGCGTCGCGGCCGCGTTCGGTCGCTCTCTGGTCGAGCACCCGGGCGCCCTCGCGTTCGTCGCGCGCCGCTACGCGGAGGTGGCGGCCGCGGGCGGGGTCGCCGACGCGGCCCTCACGCCGCCCCGCCGGAAGATGTCGCGGCTCCCCGCGGGCGCCGAGCCGCTCGACAACCCCGCCGGGACGGCGCCCGGCGTCTTCCTCGCCGACGGCGGCCTCGCGCTGGTCGCGCTGCCGGGCATACCCGTGGAGATGCGCGCCGTCCTCGACGCGGCGATGCCGCGGATCCGCGCGCGTCTCGGTGGCGGCGCGCACCTCGTCGAGCGCGAGGTCGCGTCGGGATCGGGGGACGAATCCGTCATCACGGTCGCCGTGGAGCGCGTGATGGAGGCGATGCCCGACGTGCATCTCAAGTCGCTCGCCACGACCTTCGCCCCCGACTGCGACCTGCGCGTCCGGATCGGCGTCCGCGGCCCGGACCGCGCGGCGGCGGAGGCCCGCGTGGCCGAGGCGGCGGAGCGCCTCGCGGCCGAGCTGGCGCGTCTCAGATAGGAGGACCCATGGAACGCTTCCGTCACGTACCGTCCCTCGTCGCCTTCACCGCCGAGAAGATGCGGAAGGTCGGCCTCATCGACACGCCGAACCTCTTCTGCGACGCGTACTGTTTCGAGCCTGGGCAGGAGCAGGCGGGCCACCGCCACGCCGTCGGCGACAAGCTCTACTACGTCGTCTCCGGGACGGGACAGATCCGCGTCGGGGGCGAGGAGCGCACCGTCCGCCCCGGCGACCTCGTCTGCGCGCCGGCGGGCGACGACCACGCCGTCCGGAACCCGGGTCCGGAGCGGCTCGTCCTCCTCGTCGTCATGGCGCCGAAGCCGTCATGACCGACGTCGACGCGGAGCAGATGCACTGAGGGTGGCGTCGGGACACGGGGTGCGGTAGGGAAGTCCGCCGAGGGAGGAGCCGCCATGAAGGAGTGCCGCCAGTTCTACATCGACGGGAAGTGGGTCGCGCCGACCAAGATCCACGACTTCCCGGTCGTCAACCCCGCCACCGAGGAGCGCATCGCGACCATCTCGCTCGGCACCGCCGAAGACGTCGACAAGGCCGTCGCCGCGGCGAAGCGCGCGTTCGCGACGTACTCCGAGACGTCGCCCGCGGAGCGCCTGGCACTCCTCCAGCGGATCATCGAGGTCTATCAGTCGCGATACGAGGAGATGGCGGAGACCATCTCGCAGGAGATGGGCGCGCCCCTCTGGCTCGCCCGGGCGGCGCAGGCCGCGGCGGGCCTCGGGCACTTCTTCGAGATGGCGAAGGTGCTCCCCACCTTCGCGTTCGAGGAGACGAACGGCGGGACGCTCATGCGGCGGGAGCCGATCGGCGTGTGCGGGCTCATCACCCCGTGGAACTGGCCCGTCAACCAGATCGCCTGCAAGGTGGCCCCGGCGCTCGCGGCGGGCTGCACGATGGTGCTGAAGCCGAGCGAGATTGCCCCGCTCTCCGGCTACCTGTTCACGCAGATCCTCCACGATGCCGGCGTCCCGGCCGGCGTCTTCAACATGGTGAACGGCGACGGGCCGACCGT
>CAZLYE010000015.1:0-3596 GCA_964562865.1 uncultured Binatia bacterium (SeqCode)
TCCGCTTCGACTGCACCCGCGAGTTCAAGTCGTCCCCGTTCCACAAGAGCGTGTACCGCTGCTCCAAGCTGAAGACGTCCTCGTTCGCCGAGGCCACTGCATTGTTCGGGGCCAACGCCAGCCACCTTCCGCCCGCGCCACGGCCCCCACGCATCTTCACGCACACCGCGGCCGGCGTGCGGAACGCGGACGTGGTCACCACGGACTTCTTCGCCTACGACGACTCCAAGAACACGTTCCACCTGCAGAGCCTCGGCGCGACGGTCGAGATGGGCGACGCCGTCCTCGGGCTCGTCGTGCAGGAGATGGGCTCCGCGGCGCCCGCGTGGGTCGCGGTGCGCAACGCCTCGGACCCGCAGATCGACGCGACGGGCCTCACCGAGAAGGAGGTCCGGGCCAAGGCGGGACAGATCTACGAGCGGTTCGGGTACTGGACGACGATCCCCAGCGCGATCACGTGCTGGGCGCTCATCGTGGACAACTGACGGACAACCGACGACTGGGGTGAGCGGGACGCCGCCGTCCCGCTCACCGCGCGCTCAGCACGAACGGGTACTCCCTCGTGTCCGTCTCGGAGGCGATCACCACCGTCGCGCTCGCGCACGCGCTCATCGGCGACAGCTCGAAGCGCCACGAGCCGTCGTCCCGGACCGTCGTCTGCGGACCGGAGAACGCGACCGGCTGTCCCTCGGCGTTCAGGAGCTGGACGTAGACGACGCGGTCCCCGTCGCGGCTCGCCTGGAGCGCGACGCTCCGCCGGCCGCGGCCGGCCACGGTCACCGTCATCGCGCCCGCCTGCCCCGTCCGCCCGACGGCGAGATCGTCCAGATGGATCGTCTCGAGCGTGCGGGGGAAGCGGAGGGTCAGCGTGCCCTGCACGGCCTTCAGCTCCTCCGGCTTGGCCTTGCTGTCGACGATCAGCCAGAGCGGCGTCGAGAGCACGCCGTCCTTCGGCGCTGAGGGGAAGCTCACCTCCGTGTCCCAGCTCGGTCGGAAGGCGGAGGCCCGCCCCGCGTCGTCCGCGGGCGGCGGCGGCTCGACGACGGTCCCGTCCCCGAGCTCGAGGCGGGTGACCCGCATGCGGCCGAGGGAGAAGGTCCGTTGGAAGTCCGGCAGGTCGGGGCTCCTGAGCGCGAAGTCGAGCTTCAGCATGTAGAAGGCCTGCGCGCGATCGAAGTAGAGCTCGAAGGGCTCGAGGAACGCGACCGAGCGGTAGGCCTCCTTCGCGTCGCGCGCCGGGAGCCGCCGCCAGTGCGGGGCGCCGGTGTCCTTCACCATCTCGGCGTACCCGTACGGCCGGAGCGGCGGCGTGCCGTCGGCGAAGACCGGGCCCGGCTTTCCGGCGAGGGAGACGTCGGTCAGCGTGAACGGGAAGTCGAGCTTCTTCGTCTCGGCCGCGAACACGACCTCGAGCCTGTCCACGGTGCCTGCGAAGTCCTTCTGGCCCGCGACGCCGTCCCCGAAGAGGAAGCTCGTCCAGTACGCGGACGTCGACGCCAGCGGCTTCCCCGCCGCGTTGAGCGCCTGGAAGTCGAGCACGCGGTCCGTCGCGCCGGTCATCTGATAGGCGACGGTGCCTGCCCGCGCGTCGGTGACCGTGAACGCGGCGCCGGACTCGCGGACGACGGTGCCGCGGCCGGGATGCGCGACGGTCACGGCCTTCGTGCGGACCGGGAGGCCGAGCTCGACGTGGCCGGACACCGTCTGCACGCTCGCGGCATCGGCGTCGGGGACGAGGCGCACGGTCTTCGTCGCCTTCCAGCGGTCCGACCCCGTGGTCGTGAACGAGACGGCCAGCGCGTTCCGCTCCTTCCCGCACTCCTCGGCTCGCAGGAGCTCGCGGCCGGACGCGGACCGGACGCTGTCGACGAAGAGGCGCATGCGCTCGCTCCCGCCCGCGAGGTTGGGGATCGCGCCGGCGAACGCCTCGACGTCCAGCTCGAGCCCGACCGCCGGCTCCGACCCGAGACGGATCGCGCCGACGCGGAGGCCGAAGGGGCCCTTCGTCTGGTCCACCTCCTCCGCGAACATCGCTCGCGGGTCGTAGGCGCCGAGGGTCGCGGCGTCGAGCGACGGCTCGAAGACCGTGGGGCTCGGGTCGATACGCTCCTCGGGCGGCGTGCGGGTCCCGGCAGTCGCCTGCACGCCGAGCCCACCGAGGATCGCGCCGCCGACCTCGCTCGCGAGCTGCTGGACGTTCTTCGCGAGCGAGCGGTCGACGGTGAGCTCGATCGTGCTCCGGCTCGCCTCCGTCTCGACGCGGAGGCTCCGGTAGAGCGCCGCGACGGTCGGCATCGTCTCCATCCACCGGCCCCGGGACGCGTCGACCGCCTGCCGGAGCGTCTCGATCTTCCGGCTCACCCGGGACGCGTCCTGCGCGTCGACCACGAGTCGCAGGCGGCCATGGGGCGGGACGGGCCTCACCCCGAGCCCGAGGTAGACGTGGCGGACGGCGTCGGCGTCCGTCGCGATCGACGCCGCCGACGCGCTCACCAGGGGATGGCTCGCGGCCGCGCTCAGCTGGCCGACGTCCCAGACGCCGAGGCTCAGGACGTCGCCCCGTGCGAGCGGGCGCCACCACGCGAGATCGTTCCCGCGGTCGGGCGGCTCACCCGAGAGCCGGGCGACGACGTCCGCGTGCGAGGCCGGGTCGCTGAGCACGATCCAGCGCGGGTCGACGCTGACCGTCCACGTCCGCGACGGCTCGCAGGTCGTCGGATCGGGCAGCGTCACCTCGTAGGCGGTGTGCCCGGACGCGGTGGCCGGCGACGCCTTCAGCGGCCCGGTGAGATAGCGGGCGGCCGACGCGGCGTCGAAGCGGCCGAGGAGGACGATCGCCTGCCGCCGCTCCACGCCGTCCGAGGGGTAGAGCGCCCAGAGCACGTTGTCGAGGTCGCGGCGCGGATCGATGCCCGCGGCGCGCAGGTGGTCGAGGAGCGTCCGCTCGGGCACGGTGCGGGCCGGCCGGCACCCGTGCCGAGGATCGGCGCGCCGGCGAACCACCGCTCGAGGAACGCGACCTCGCGGACGTTCACGTCCGCGAGCACCACGACGTCGGGCCGCGCGAGGGCGCGCTCGGCCGCCCGCGTCTCCTCCGACGGCGCGAGCGCCGGACGCACCACGAGGAACCACAGACCGGCCCCGAGGGCGACGACCACGACGACCGGGACGACGAGCCACCATCTCTTCATGCGGACCCCCGCTCTCGCGGAATATCGACCGCCGGCCCGGAGCCCTTTAGCCGTCGGGGCCCGATCGCGCGAAGCTGGCCCCCGACGGGCGGCAGATGCTACCGGGGGGCGATGCGCACGGCCCCCGCCCGCACCGCCGCGCCGATCCTCCTCCTCGCGGTCGCCTGCACCCACGCGCCTCCCCTCACCGCCCGGCCGGCAGGCGCCTCCCGCTCCGTCGTCGTCCGCAACGCCCGCGTCTTCGATGCGCCCCGCGCGGCACTCCCGTCCGCGCTGAGCGACGTTCTCGTCCGCGACGGGCGCATCGCCGCCATCGCCCCGCCCGGCCTCGCCGCGCCCGCGGTCCCGGAGGTCGACGCCCGCGGCGGCACGCTGCTGCCGGGCCTCGTCGACGTCCACACGCAC
>CAZLYE010000016.1:0-3815 GCA_964562865.1 uncultured Binatia bacterium (SeqCode)
CGACCCTCGTCAGCGCCTTCTGCATCCCGCCGTCGTTCAACGCCACGGTGGATGCCAACGGCGATCTCCCTGGCCCGGGCGCCGTCTCACTGCCGGGCCAGGCGACCCTCGTCCCGTAGCCGTTCCAACCTCGCCGGGCCCGTACGCCTGCGGGCCCGGCGCTCAACGGCGAGCACTGCGGCAGGCGTCGTTCGGCGAGAGCCGCGGCGAGGTCGTCCACGAACTTTCGCAGCCAGCGGCAGGTGCCGAGGCCCGCGGCTCCGAGGGGTATGGTTCACTCCGCCAGCTCGTCCGGGAGCGGATCGCGAATGCGAGCCGAAGCGGGACGTCATCGCCGGCGGTTGCACGGATTCAGTGTGAACGTGGCGGTATCGGTCACGGCCACGCCCGTCGTCACCCGGCCCCACGGGGTTGGTCCCGGTGTACGGCCCCGAGAAGCGCGTCGAACGCGTCGACAAGTGCGTGGAGTCGTCGGCTAGCAAAGGCGACTCAAAGTCCGGTTGACTTGCGCGACGGGCCCGCGCTCTTCTCCCCGCATGCAGAACGTCCAGACGGTCACGGGAGGCTGCGCGCCCGACGAGCTCGGCCCGACCCTCATGCACGAGCACCTCCTGGTCGGCTGGCCGGGGTGGGAGGCGTACGCGACGGAGGACCGCGCCGAGCGGCGGGAGCGGCTCACCCGCTGCGTCGCGCGCATGCAGGAGCTGCGCGAGCTCGGCGTCCGCACGCTCCTCGATCCGTGCCCGATCGACCTCGGACGCGACGTCGAGCTGATGGCGGAGGTGGCGAAGCAGAGCGGCGTCCGGATCGTCTGCGCGACGGGACTCTACAAGGAGGACCTCGGAGCGCCGGCGTACTTCAAGTTCCGGAGCCAGTTCGGCGACGCGCTCGCCGAGATGACCGAGCTCTTCGTCCGCGAGCTGACCGAGGGCGTCGGCGACACGGGGATCCGCGCCGGCGTGATCAAGGTCGCGACCAGCGCGCACCGCATCACGCCCTACGAGGAGACGGTGCTCCGTGCCGCCGCGCGCGCCCACCTCGCGACCGGCGCGCCCATCACCACCCACACCGACGAGGGCACGATGGGCCCGGAGCAGCTCGACATCCTGACCCGCGAAGGCGTGTCCGCCCGGGCGATCGTCGTAGGACACTCGTGCGGGTCGAGCAACCTCGACTACCACCTTGGTATGGTCGACCGGGGCGCGTACCTCGGCTTCGACCGTTTCGGACTCGAGATCCTCCACCCCGACCGGGCCCGCGTGGCGGCCCTCGTCGGGCTCCTCGGCCTCGGCTTCGAGCGGCAGATCGTCCTCTCCCACGACACGGTCTGGTGCTGGCGGGGGCGCGCACCGACGGTCGCTGGGAGCGCGCTCGCCGACTGGCAACCGACGCACCTCTTCCGGAAGATCATCCCGCGCCTGCGGGACGCCGGCGTCCCGCAGGCGAAGATCGACACCATGCTGGTCGAGAACCCGCGACGCTACTTCGCCGAGGCCGGCACGACGCGCTGCTAGCATCCGTTTTGGCTGGCGCAGCGGAGACGGCGTGTGCTAGGGAAGCGCGGCCAACGTCGTCGGAGGACGCATGCGCCGCACACTCCTCTCAGCGTTCGCCCTGCTTCTCCCGATCGCGCGCAGCGCCGACGCTTCCACCGCCGCCGACCTCTGTCCCGTCGTCGCCGATCCCTGCGTCGTGTCGACCGCCGTGATGGTGACTCCCGGCTCGATCCTCGACTTCGGCACGCGCGGGCTCGACGTGCAGGGAACCGGCACCATCACGGTGAGCGGCGGCCCGCTCGTGATCCTCGCGGGCAGCGTCCGCGTCGAGTCGCACGGGAGCATCCTCGGCACCGTGTCCCAGGGGACGGCGGGGAGCATCAGCATCGTCACGAGCGGCGACATCCGGGTCGAGACCGGCGTCAGCGGCGATGGCGCGATCGACACGTCGACGAGCGACAATCCCGGCGAGATCGACCTGCTGTCCCACGGCAACATCACCATCGACGGCGACGTCAACTCCAACGCCACGACCACCCCGGGGACCGGCGGCGTCATCAACGTCACCGCGGACGGCACCGTCACGGTGACGAACGGCGTGCGCGCGCGGGGCGGCACCCTCGGGCTGGGCGGAGAGATCACCATCCGGGCCGCCACGGCCTCGGTCACCGGCACCGACCGCGCCGACGGCGGCGACGGCGGCGACATCGAGATCGACGCGCTGAACGGCGACATCACCACGCCGGGGACCGTCGACGCGAGCGCCGGCGGCCAGACGGGTGATGGCGGCACGATCACGTTCATCGCGTCGCAGAACGTCATGGTGGCCGGGTCGCTCAACCTCGCCGCGGCGGGGAGCATCAGCCAGGGCGGCGGTACGGGCGGCGACTTCGACCTCGAGGGGACGGCGGGCAGCGTATCGATCCCCGGCACGATCGACAACCACGGCGCCGCCCCCGACGGCGACGCCGGCGACGTGTGCGTCACCGCCGGTACGGACTACGTGCAGACGGGGACGATGTCGAACGGCGGCAGCGGGCCGGATGCCTGCGGCGGCGAGGTGGACATCGAGGTCGGCCGGCTCGCCGACGTTCGCGGGCTCGCCGATCTGTCGGGCGGCTTCTGCGGCGGCGACTTCTGCATCGACGCGACCACCGCCTCGATCGGGGCGACCGCCGAGGTGAACGCGGACAGCGCCACCGAGGCGGGCTCGGTCGACGTGGAGGCGGATCAGATCACCAGCGCCGGCCGCGTGCACGCGAACGGGACGACGACGACGGCGACCGGCGGCTTCGTACAGCTCACGGGGTGCACCGTCACGGTACCGGCGGGGGCGCAGCTCCGGAGCGACGGCGTCCAGGGCGAGAACCTCCTGCAGGCGAGCGGACAGCTCACGATCGGCGGTCTGGTGAGCTCCCGCCCCACGGGCGAGAACCGGTTCGAGTACTACAGCTCGCTCCTGCCGCCGGTCACGCTCGGCACCGCCACGATCGCGCCGGCGCGGGACTGCGGCGGTCCCGGCTGCCTCACGCCGACGCTCTTCCCGTGTGCGGCGACCGCGGTGTGCGGCAACGGCGTGGTCGAGCCCGGCGAGCAGTGCGACGACGGCAACACGGAGGCGTGCGACGGGTGCTCGCCTTCCTGCCAGAAGGAGTTCTGCGGCAACGGCACGATCGAATGCGGCGAGGAGTGCGACGACGGGATGGCGAACGGCGCCCCCGGCGATCCCTGCGACGCCAGCTGCCACGTCGTGCACGCGGGGAACCTCGTCTACGTCCCGGGCTCGCGCCGCGGGGGCAACGGCTGTCTCCTCGAGTGGGCCATCCAGAACACGCCGATCGCGGGCGTCCCCTCCACGACGCAGACCTGCGTCGACGGCGACCCGGCCTGCGACCAGGACGGCGCGAACGACGGTGGCTGCACGTTCCAGGTGAGCGCCTGCCTGAACGTCACCGATCCGCGTCTCCCGAAGTGCCAGGCCGAGTCGGTCGAGTTCCTGAACGTCCATCGTCCCTCGCCCCTGAACCCCCGTGACCAGGTCGAGGCCGACGAGGCGCAACAGCTCCTCCCGGCCGTCGAGGCGCTCGGGCTCTCGGTCCGTTCCGGGAGCACGTACCTCCAGACGGGGATGCCCGACGCGCTCCACGACCAGTGCACGACGCCCTTCCTGCTGCGCGTGCCGCACGCGCCGAATGCGACGGGGCGCCGGCTCCTGTCGGCCAGCGCGACCACCGTCACCGGCGATCGGACGTCCAACCGCATCGCGCTCTCCTGCCTGCCGAACCCGGCGGTCTGCGGGAACGGCATCGTCGAGATCGG
>CAZLYE010000017.1:0-2887 GCA_964562865.1 uncultured Binatia bacterium (SeqCode)
GCTCCGCTCGGCAATGTCGTCGAGGTCGAGGCCGCGGCGTGCGCGCCACCGGGCGACGTTCTCTCCCACCGCCGCGCCGAGCAGCCGGCTCTCCGCGGCGTCGGGTCCCCGCAGGGCGTCGATCCGCACCTCTGCGACCCGCTCGCGAGCCGCGTCGTGGAAGGAGACGATGCGGCTCATGACGACGGCTCCCGGCGGTTGCGCGCATCGAGGCGGATCTTCTCGGTGCGCTCGATCTGCACCACCACGCCGTCGTGGACGACCGCGGTCACGGTGCCGTAGCGCAGCCCGCGCAGCGCCACGTGGATGCGTTCGAGGGCGTCGCGCGTGCGCGCGAACGTCGGGGCGGGCACGGGATCGTCCTCGTGTGCGTCTTCGGGCTGACGGGTCATATCGCGTACTCCTCCACGAACACGCGGACCTGGCGCGGCGACACGTACACCGTGTCGCCGACCGCGAGCCGGAGCTCCGCGTAGCGCTCCCAGCTCACGTCGACAGTCAGCACGACGCCGAAGGCCTCGGAGTAGACGCGGACCTTCACCACGGGGCGGGCCGGGTTGACGTGTGTCACCCGGGCCTCGAGGCTCGGCCGGCCGTTCCGGCGGCGTACGATCTCGAGCTCGTGCGAGCGGACGAACGCGGTCGCGGCACGCGACTCGCCGTGCGGGTCCTCGGGGTAGGCGACCTCCAGGTCGCCGAGGCGCGCGCGGCCGTTCTGCACGCTCCCGTGGAAGACGTTCACGTTGCCGAGGAAGTCCATCACGAACGGATTCGCCGGCCGGTCGAAGATCTCGCCGGGCGAGCCCGTCTGCTCGATGCGTCCGTGGTTCATGATGACGACGCGGTCGGCGACCTCGAACGCCTCCTCCTGATCGTGCGTCACGAACACGCTCGTCACGTGCAGCTCGTCGTGCAGGCGCCGGAGCCACTGGCGGAGCTCGCCGCGCACGCGGGCGTCGAGCGCCCCGAAGGGCTCGTCGAGGAGCAGCACCTTCGGCTCCGCGGCGAGCGCCCGCGCGAGCGCGACGCGCTGCCGCTGGCCCCCCGAGAGCTGCGCGGGGAGCGAGCGCTCGTACCCCTCGAGCTGGACGAGACGGAGCAGCTCCAGGACGCGCTCGCGCACCTGCGCCCGGGGCGCGTGGCGCACGCGGAGGCCGAAGGCGACGTTCTCGAACACGCTCATGTGCCGGAAGAGCGCGTAGTGCTGGAAGACGAAGCCGACGTTGCGCTCGGCGGCCGACGCGTGGGTCACGTCCTCGTCGTGGTGGCGGACCGTGCCCGAGTCGGCGGCCTCGAGGCCCGCGATGATGCGGAGCAGCGTCGTCTTTCCCGAGCCCGACGGGCCGAGAAGCGCGAGGAGCGCGCCGCTCGGCACCTCGAGGCTCACCTCGTTCAGGGCGACGAAGGTCCCGAAGCACTTCGTCAGGCGCTCGACCGTGATGCTCATGGCTCGGCTCCTTCGGTCTGCAGTCGCGCGGCCTCCGCGAGGTCGCGACGGGTCTTCCACTCGAGCGCCGTCTTCGCGAACAGCGTGACGAGCGCGAGCATCGCCAGCACCGACGCGACCGCGAAGGCGCCCGGCAGGTTGTACTCCTGGAACAGCTTCTCGACGCGGAGGGGCATCGTGTCGGTCTTGCCCGCGATGTGGCCCGACACGACGTAGACCGCGCCGAACTCACCCATCGCGCGCGCGTTGCAGAGGATCACCCCATAGAGGAGTCCCCACTTGATGTTCGGCAGCGTGACGAGGCGGAACACCTGCCAGCCGCGCGCGCCGAGGCTCACGGCCGCCACCTCCTCCTCCGCGCCGATCGCCTCCATGAGCGGGATGAGCTCACGCGCCACGACCGGGAACGTGACGAAGGCCGTCGCGAGTATCAGGCCCGGGAGCGCGAACACGATCTTGAGATCGTGAGCCCGGAGCCAGGGGCCGAACGTCCCCTGGAGGCCGAAGAGGAGGAGGAGGAAGAGGCCGACGACGACCGGCGACACCGTGAACGGGAGGTCGATGAGCGCGGTGAGGAACGTCCGCCCCGGGAAGCGGAAGCGGGCGATCGCCCACGCGGCCGCGATCCCGAACGTCACGTTCAGCGCGACGGCGATGGGCGCCACGGTGAGCGTCAGCTTGATCGAGTGGAGGGTGTCGGCGTCGCCGACCAGGTTCCGCCAGTAGACGCCCAGGCCGCCGGCGAAGGCCTGCACGAAGACGTTCACCAGCGGGACGACGACGAAGAACGCCATGACCGCGGCCGCGGCGAGGATGAGGGCCGCCTTCACGGCCGGCGGGTCGTCGTGGGCGCGCTGCGGGATGGAGGCGTGGGCGTGCGGCTCAGCCATGGTGTCGGTTGCTCCATCGTTCGAGGAGGTTGATGGCGAAGAGCGTGGCGAACGAGATCGCGAGCAGGACGACGGCGATCGCGGTCGCCTCGGTGTAGGCGAACTCCTCCAGGCGGGCGACGATCAGCACGGGCGCGATCTCGGTCCTGAACGGCATGTTCCCCGAGATGAAGACGACGGAGCCGTACTCGCCGAGCGAGCGTGCGAAGGCGAGTGCGAAGCCCGTGATGACCGCGGGCAGGATGGACGGAAGGATCACGCGCAGCACCGTCTGGAGCCGGTTCGCCCCGAGGCAGGCGGCGGCCTCCTCGACGTCCCGGTCCATGCCCTCGAGGACCGGCTGGAGCGTCCGCACCACGAACGGGAAGCCGATGAAGACGAGGACGAGCACGATCCCGAGCCGCGAGTAAGCGCCCTGGATGCCGAGCGGCACGAGGTAGCGCCCGTACCAGCCCCGGGGAACGAAGAGATCCGAGTAGACGAGCCCCGCGACGGCGGTCGGCAGGGCGAAGGGCAGGTCGACGAGCGAGTCGAGGACCCGCTTCAGGGG
>CAZLYE010000018.1:0-12526 GCA_964562865.1 uncultured Binatia bacterium (SeqCode)
GGAAGGTCGCGCGGGCTCTGCGGTAGAGACACCGGCCGGCGTCTGCGGCGGCGGGGCGGGGCTCCCGGCGCCGCTGGGGGGCGGAACGCCCGCCGGGGACGACCGAGCCGCCCGTCCGCGCCGAAGCGAAGCCGGGGGAGACCCGCCCCGCCGCCGCGACCGCCGCTCGGCGCCTCTACTCGCCGAGGCCGGGCGCCCAGAGGTACATGAACCGGGGGCCACCTTCGGCGAGCGCGCCGAGGTCGACCGGCAGCAGGTTCACCTGGGCGGGTGTGCCGGGCGTCCCTGAGTAGATGTTCTCCCGCGTCTCGCCGGTGCGGTGGTACATGACCACGCGCGCCTGCTCGAGGTGGGCGGCGGCCTTGGCGGCGTCGATCGCGGTGCGGAGGTCGCCCACCTGGTCGACGAGGCCCGCATCGAGCGCCTGTGGGGCGTCGAAGATCCGGCCGTCGGTCAGCTGCGGGAGGCGGCTCTGGTCGAGCCGCGGGCGGCCCCGGCGCACGACGCTCACGAAGCGCGCGTGCAGCCCGTCGAGGATCGACTGGACGATGCGGCGCTCCTCGGGCGTCGCGCCGCGGAACGGCGAGAGGAGGTCCTTGTGCTCGCCCGCCTTGAACGTCTGGTTGCGCACCCCGATCTTGTCGAGGAGCCCTTCGACGTTGAGGCTCGTCAGGATCACGCCGATGGAGCCCGTGACGGTGGTCGGGGACGCGACGATCCGGTCCGCGCTGCAGGCCACGTAGTAGCCGCCCGACGCGGCGAGATCGCCGAGGGCCGCGATCACCGGGGTCTGGTGGCGCTCCTTGAAGCGCACGATCTCGGAGTAGATCTGGTCGCTCGCGGTGACGCCCCCGCCCGGGCTGTTGATGCGGAGCACGATCGCCTTCACGCGCGGGTCGTCGTCGGCCTTCGCAAGCTCGGACTGGATGCGCGCGAGGGTGCTCTCCTCCTCGACGAGGCCAAAGGCGTGCCGCGTCGGCGTGTCGGTGATCACTCTCGAGATGTCGACGAGGAGGATCTTCGCCCGCCCCTCTCCCTCGACCTTCGTCTCCTCGAGCGGGCGATCACCGCCGAGGGCGGAGAGGGGGTTGCCCAGCGTCACGAAGCAGCCGCTCGTGGACAGCGCGAGTCCCACGAGCAGGAGCACGCCCCTCATCGCGGCGTCCCTGCACGGCCGCCACGCGCCAGCGCGTGCAGGTCGAGGATCCGGTCGATCTCCTCCTTCGGCAGCACCTTCTCGTCTTCGAGGATGCGGCGGATCGGGACGTCGCGCGCCACCGCCTTCTTGAAGAGCTCGGCCGCCCGGTCGTAGCCGACCACCGGCGCGATCGCCGTGACGAGCTGCCCCGTCATCTCGGCGTACTCGCGGCAGCGCTCGACGTTGGCCCGGATGCCGCGCACGCACTTCCCGGCGAAGGCGCGGGCGGCGGCGGCCGTCACCGCGATCGCCTCGAGGAGCGCGTGGGCGATGACCGGCATCATGACGTTCAGGTCGAGGTTGCCGTTCATGCCGGCGATCGCGATCGTCGCGTCGTGGCCGATCACGAGCGCGGCCACCTGGTTCACGGCCTCCGGGATCACGGGGTTCACCTTGCCCGGCATGATGCTCGACCCGGGCTGGGTGGCGGGCAGCTCGATTTCGTTGAGCCCCGTGCGCGAGCCCGAGGTGAGGAGCCGGAGGTCGTTCGCGATCTTCATGAGGCCGACGGAGAGCGTCCGGAGCGCGCCGGACGTCTCGACCGCGGCATCGCGGTCCTGCATCGCCTCGAAGCGGTCCGGCGCGGGCACGAAGGGAAGCCCCGTGACGCGGGCCAGCTCCGCCGTCACGCGCTCGCCGAAGCCGGGCGGCGCGTTGATGCCCGTGCCGAGCGCCGTGCCGCCGATCGGGAGCTCGGCGAGGTGGGCGAGCGTCGCGCGAACGCGCGCGATGCCGTGGCGGACGACGCTCGCGTACCCGCCGAACTCCTGGCCGAGCGTCATCGGGACCGCGTCCTGGAGGTGCGTCCGCCCCGACTTGACGACGTCCGCGAAGGCGGCCGCCCGGTCCTCGAACGCCGCGGCCAGCTCCTCGAGCGCGGGGAAGAGCTGCCGGACGATCTCCCCGTACGCGGCCACGTGGATGGCGGTCGGGAACACGTCGTTCGTGCTCTGCCCCATGTTCACGTGGTCGTTCGGGTGCAGGACGCCCTTCTCGCCACGGCGCGCGCCGAGCAGCTCGAGCGCCCGGTTGGCGATCACCTCGTTGGCGTTCATGTTGGTCGAGGTGCCGGAGCCGGTCTGGAACACGTCGACCACGAACTCGCCGTCGAAGCGGCCGTCGGCGACCTCGGTCGCCGCCCGGGCGATCGCATCCGCGAGGCGCCGGTCGAGGAGGCCGAGGTCGGCGTTCACGCGCGCACAGGCGGCCTTGATCGTGCCGAGGGCAGCGATGAAGCTCCGCGGGAAGCGGAGCCCGGAGATCGGGAAGTTCTCGACCGCGCGGGCCGTCTGCGCGCCGTAGTAGGCGTCGGCGGGCACGACCATCTCGCCCATGCTGTCGCGTTCGATGCGGGTGTCGGGCATGGCGCGTTCCCTATCATCACGCCCGACGAAGGCAAGGCGGGCTCACCGGGCCGGGATGGCACCCCACACCGGCGAGTCGACGGCCGCGGGCAGGTTCCGCGGCTCGAAGAGCTCGGGGGGAAGCTCGCGGTTCCAGAGGACGTCGCTCACCCGGATCTCCGTGCTGCCCTTCCCGCGCACGTCCTCCATCCGGACGCGCAGCGGGATCGGAACGCCGTCGATGCGCGTCACGTCGCCCCACGTCTCGACCTTCCAGAGGAGCCCCGCGGGGTCGTGGAACTCGCGGCGGATCGGGAGCCAGGTGTCGGCGGCCACCCACGACACGACGCGCGAGTAGTACCACTGCTCGAGCGGGATCGCCTGCACCTTCCAGGCCCGGACGCCGTCGCGCGTCTCCGATCCGAGCAGCTCGTAGTGCTCACGAGGGCTCACGAACCCGAGGTCCGCGTACGTGAAGTCGCTGTTGAGGAACGCCTGGTGGGTCTCGACGCGCGATATCTCGCGCACGCGACGGACCGCCGGGATGTAGACCCACTGGTGCCCCGGCTCCTTGCCGCGGTCCTGGAAGAGGATCGCGACGCCGCGGGCGCCCTCCGGCGCCAGCATGACCGTGAGCATGCGGCGGCCCTCCGCACGCTGCTCGCGCGCCTGCCCGGCGATCCACTCCGCCGGCTGGCCGATCTCGCCGCTCACGACGACCGTGAGCTTCTGCGTGCTCGCCCGCGCGGGCTCGAGCGCCTCCTTCATGTTGCGGACGATGGTGGGTGCGTCGGGTGCGCCGACGACCGAGTGGCTGGCGGCAAGAAAGAGAAGAGCGACGCTGGCGAGGTCGGAGGCCATGCGGGAGCCGTAGAGCGCGCCCGGCGTCCAGCGCAATCCCCGCTGCGGGCGTCAGCCCTTCACCACAAGGAGCGGCCGGAGCCTGAGGACGCGCCGGCCGAGCCCCGCCCGGTCGACCACGTCCACCACCTCGCTCACGTCCTTGTAGGCCCACGGCATCTCCTCGGCGACCCCGCCGAGCGACTGGGCACGCAGGACGACCCCCCGCCGCCCGAGGTCCGCCACGAGGTCGAGGCCCCGGCCCGCCTTCTTCGCGAGGGCGCGGCTCATGACGCGCCCCGCCCCGTGGCAGGCGCTGCCGAACGTCTCCGCCATGGCCCGCTCGGTCCCGAGGAGGAGGAACGACCAGCGGCCCATGTCGCCCGGGATGATGACGGGCTGCCCAAGCGGGCGGAGATGGTCCGCGAGCGCGGGATGGCCCGGGCCGAAGGCCCGCGTCGCGCCCTTCCGGTGGACGCAGACGCGGCGCCGCCGGCCCTCGACCACGTGGTCCTCGAGCTTCGCGACGTTGTGGCAGACGTCGTACACGAGCCCGAAGCGGAGGACGGCAGGCCCGAGCCCGAGCGCCGTCTCGAACGCACGCTCCGCGAGCCCGCTCATCACCTGACGGTTCGTCCAGGCGAAGTTCGCCGCTGCCGCCATCGCGCCGAAGTACTGCCGCCCCTCGGGCGAGCCGAGGGGGACGCACGCGAGCTGGCGGTCCGGGACGGTGATCCCGTAACGCGTCATCGCCCGGCTCATCGCCCGGAGCGCGTCGTCGCAGACCTGGTAGCCGAGGCCGCGCGACCCCGAGTGGATCATCACCGTCGCCTGGCCCGCGTGGAGCCCGAGGGCGGCGGCGGCGCGCTCGTCGTACACCTCGTCGACCCGCTGCACCTCGAGGAAGTGGTTGCCCGAGCCGAGCGTCCCCACTTGCCGCCGTCCGCGCTCGAGCGCCGTCGGCGACACGGCGTCGGGGTCGGCCGCGCCGAAGCAGCCGTTCTCCTCGGTCGAGTCGAGGTCCGAGACGCGTCCGAAGCCCCGCTCGACCGCCCACGCCGCGCCGCGGACGAGGATGCGCCGCTCGTCGGCCTGCGTGAGCTTCGGGATCGCGCCCTCCGACCCGACGCCGGCGGGGATCGCCTGGAAGAGTGCGTCGGCGAGACGCTCGCGGTGC
This sequence comes from uncultured Binatia bacterium (SeqCode), assembly GCA_964562865.1. Lineage (GTDB taxonomy): Bacteria > Desulfobacterota > Binatia > DP-6 > DP-6 > CAZLYE01. Next base: position 4,559 of record CAZLYE010000018.1, read on the forward strand.
GGGAGGAGGTCGTCGGCCGCGAGACCCGTCCGGAGGAGACGGACGCCGCAGTTCACGTCGAAGCCGATCCCGCCGGGGGAGATGACGCCCTCCTCGGCGTCGACGGCGGCGACGCCGCCGATCGGGAACCCGTAGCCCCAGTGGATGTCCGGCATCGCCAGCGCGTACCCGACGATGCCGGGGAGGTGCGCGACGTTCACGACCTGCCCGAGCGCCGGGTCGTCGCGCAGCCCGGCCATCATCTTCTCGCTCGCGTAGACGCGTCCGGGGACGCGCATCCCGCCGTGCCGCGGGATCTCCCAGACGTGATCGGCGAGGCGGTGGAGCTCCATGACGAGCGTCGGACGTCGACAGGTTTCCCCGGGCGGGCAGGAATATCAAGTAGTTGGGCCGTGCGCTCGCGACCCGTCAAGATCGAGCGCCGGCTCGCAAGAATTGGGGAGAGTCGTTGACTGCGTCCTCGTCTCCGCCGTATCTGGACCGCGAGTCACGGAAAACGGGCTCAGGAGGTTCACGACGATGCACGCGCTTCGACGCCCGACGACGCTCCTTCTCGCTGCCGCTTGGCTCCCGCTGCTCGGCGGACACGCGGCGGCCCTCACCGCGGGCACCGGAACGGTCAACGTGACCGTCACCGTGAACGCGCTCCATTCGAGCCAGAGCAACCTCAGCATCAGCGCCACCTTCGACGACGCAACCTACGACCTCGGCGTCGACCTCGGCCCGGTGGGGACGGTGAGCGCCAACAGCGTCGCCCTGACCAACGTCAACATCCTCGCGCTGAACGGCGCCTCGTTCGACGTGCCGTTCGCGAACGCCTCGAACAACTTCCACGCCGTCGGCGACATCGCCTGCCCGTCCGGCGGATGCTTCGCGCCGGCGTCCGGGCCCTACGCCTTCGTCGGTTTCCTGCAGAACGTGAACGTGGGTCTCCTGTCCGGGTCCTCCGCCGACACGTTCACCTTCGACGGCTCGGCGACGTGCCAGTCTTCGTCGGGGGGTGCCGGGATCACCATCCTCACCTGTACCGGCTCATTCGTCCTGAACGCGTTTCCGATGGACGACGTCGGTACAGGCGCACAGGTGACGATCGACGACACGCTCACCTTCCGCGATCCCGTGGCCGGCGCGCTGCCGGACATCAACACCCGCGTGATCCTGAGCAACGTCACGGCCGGCGGCAGCCTGAGCGTCGCCCGGCTCTCGCGCTATCGCGGGGCGCTCCCCGCTCACTTCGCCACCACGGGTGGCGGCTTCGACGCCGTCTACTTCGACGTGGCCACCGACGCCACGTTCGCCTCGGCGCGCGTCTGCGTCGAGGTGGATCAGAACGGCGACGGCATCGTCGACGGCACGACGCTCACGGTGCCGCAGCTCGCGATCCTCCACGGAGCCACCGGCGGTGGGGCGTTCGCCGTGGTGCCGCTCGTCGTCGTCGGTCAGTTCATCTGCGCTGACGTCGCGTCGCTGTCGCCGTTCGTCCTGCTCATCGACACGAGCGTGGTACCGCCCACCACCACGACGACCACGACCCCGTCCGCCACGACCACGCCGAGCAGCACCGTCACCACGACGACGACGGCCGGCGGGGTGACGACGACCACGACCACGCTCGCCGCCTGCGCGACCGCGCGGGACTGCCTGCGGGAGGCGACCGCGCACCAGCTCTGCACGGAGACGATCAACCCGAAGCTCCTGAAGGCGATCAACAAGGACGTGAAGGTGGCGACCACGAAGCTCGGCAAGGCCGCCGCGGCGAACGGGGCGAAGGCCGCCAAGTTCCAGAATCAGGCGCGCGCCGCCATCGTCGCGATCGAGACGCAGGCGGACAAGTTCGTGACCAAGAAGAAGGGCCCGATCTCGTCCACCTGCCGCGACTCGATCAAGCAGGCCTTCGGCCCCGTCCTGGGTGCGATCGACGCGAGCGAGTTCTAGCCGAACCTAGCCGGACTCGTGCTGGGGGAATCCGCCCTCGGACCCGGGCGAGCGCGCCGCGGCCGGCCGCGGTGCCCGGGCCGCCCTCCGCCTGGGCATGCGGAGCAGCGACACGAGCCTCGACGACCGCTCGCCCTTCTCCCCCCGCTCCGGGAGCAGCAGCGCGTAGAGCACGGGTAGCACGAGGAGCGTCAACGCGGTCGCCGACACGAGCCCGCCGATCACGACGACGGCGAGCGGGCGCTGCGTCTCGGCTCCCATGCCGCGCGACAGCGCGGCGGGAAGGAGCCCGAGCCCGGCGAGCAGCGCGGTCATGAGCACGGCCCGGAGACGCCGGATCGCTCCGGCCTCGACGGCGAGCGACACGGCGATCCCCTCGCTCCGGAGCGCGTTGATCTGCGACACGAGCACGACCCCGTTCAGCACCACCTGCCCCATGAGCGCGATGAAGCCGATGCACGCCGCGACGCTCAGATTGAGGCCCGCCACGTGCAGACCGACCACGCCGCCCACGAGCGCGAAGGGGATCGTCGCCAGGATGAGCAGGGCGCAGCGGAGGGAGCCGAAGGTGCGGACCAGGATCGCCAGCATGACCGCGATCGAGACCGGGATGATGATCGCGAGACGCGCCATCGCGCGCCGCTGGTTCTCGAACTCGCCGCCCCAGGTGATGAAGGAGTTGGGAGGCAGCTTGACGGCCTCGGCGACGCGGCGCTGCGCCTCCGCGACGAAGCCGCCGAGATCGCGACCGCGCACGTTGCACTTGATGCCGACGAACCGCATGTTCGACTCGCGGTTGATCGCGGCCTGTCCGGGCGACACCTCCACCCGGGCGAGCTGTGCAATCGGGACCTGCGCGCCGTCCGGGGTCGCCACCCGGATGTCGGAGAGCCGATCGAGGCTCCCCCGCGACGCCTCCGTGAGCCGCACCGACACGTCGAAGTGGCGCTCGCCCTCCCACAGCGTCGTCGCGGCCTTTCCGCCGATCGCCGTCTCGATCACGTCCTGGACGTCCGCGACGTTGAGCCCGTAGCGGGAGATGGCCTTCCGGTCGACGATGACGTGCACCTGGGGGATCTCGGCCGCCTGGACGACCGCGAGGTCGGCGACGCCGGGCACGCCCTCGATGACCCGCTTCGTCTCGGCCGCGGCCCGGTGGAGCGCGTCGAGGTCGTCGCCGAAGATCTTGATCGCGAGCTGGCCCTTCAGCCCCGAGATGTTCTCCTCGATGTTGTCCTTGATCGGCTGGGAGAAGTTGAACTCGATCCCGGGCATCTCGGCGAGCCGCGCCCCCATGGCCACGATCAGGCGGTCGGCCGTCATGCCGCGCGGCCACTCCTCGCCGGGCTTCAGGTCGACGAAGTACTCGAGGTTGTTGGCGGTCTTCCAGTCCGTCCCGTCGTCCGGACCGCCGAGCTGGCCGAGGACGCCGCGGACCTCGGGAAACGAGAGCAGCGCCTCACGGATCCGCGGCTCGACCGCGCGGTGGGCATGCTCCAGCGAGATGCTCGGCGGAAGGGTGGCCGTCACGTAGAGCGCGCCCTCGTTCAGCTCGGGCAGGAACTCCGTGCCGAGGCGCGTGAAGAGCCAGAATCCGACCGCGAGCGTCGCGAGCGTGGCGCCCACGACCACGCGGCGGTGCGCGAGCGCCCAGCGCAGCGCGGGCGAGTAGAGGCGCACGGCCCGGCGCTCGATGGGCGTCTCCTCCTGCGTGTCTCGCGAGCGCAGGAAGAGGTAGGCGAGCAGCGGGACGAGCGTGAAGGAGAAGACGAGCGCGGACACCAGCGCCGCGACCACCGTGTTCGCCATCGGCGCGAAGATGCGTCCCTCCACCCGCTGCAGCGAGAAGATCGGAATGTACGCGACGATGATGATGCAGAGCGCGAAGAGAGTCGGCCGGGCGACCTCGCTGGCGGCCTCGAGCACCGCCGAGCGCGCCTGACGGGCGCCGCGCACGTTGCCCAGCCGCCGCGCGATGTGCTCGACCATGATCACGGCGCCGTCGACGATGATCCCGAAGTCGACCGCGCCGAGCGAGAGCAGGTTCGCGGAGAGCCCGCGGAGCTTCAGGTAGAGGAAGGCGCCGAGCAGCGAGAGCGGGATCACCAGCGCCACCACCAGCGCCGCCCGCAGGCTCGCGAGGAAGACGCCGACCACGAGCACGACGAGGATGGCGCCCACCACGAGGTTGTGGGTCACGGTGGTGAGCGTCCGCCGCACGAGCTTGGCCCGGTCGTAGAACGGGTCGACGTGCACGCCGGGCGGCAGTATCCCGCCGTTCAGCTGCGCGATCTTCGCCTGCAGCGCGTCGAGGACCGCGGAGGGGTTCTCGCCGCGCCGCATGAGCACGATCCCCTCGACCGCCTCGTTCTCGCGGTCGCGCGTCACGATGCCGCGCCGTGGCGCCGCGCCGACCGTCACCCGCGCGACGTCGCGCACGCGGATCGGGATGCCGTCGTGCGCCGTGATGACGACACCCTCGATGTCCGCGGCGTCGCCGAGCGTGCCGAGCCCGCGCACGACGTACTGCTCCTCGCCGTGCTCGATGTAGTTGCCGCCGGCGTTGGCGTTCGAGCGGCCGAGGGCCTCGAACACCTGCCGGAGCGCCACCCCGCGCGCCTGGAGCTGCTGTGGGTCGACCTGCACCTGGTACTGCTTCACGAAGCCGCCGTACGAGACGACGTCGGCGACGCCCGGCACCTGCTTCAGGTGCCGCTCCATCACCCAGTCCTCGATCTCGCGGAGCTGCATCGGCGAGTAGCCCTCGCCGACGAGGGTGTAGCGGTAGATCTCGCCGGTCGGTGTGGACAGCGGTCCGAGGGTGGGCTTGACGCCGTCGGGGACGTCGACCTGGGCCAGCCGCTCGTTCGCCTGCTGGCGCGCGAAGTAGAGGTCGGTGCCGTCCTCGAACGTCAGCACGACGAACGAGAGTCCGAAGATCGAGAACGAGTGCATCCGCGTGAGCCCCGGGATCCCGTTCAGCTCGCGCTCGATGGGCAGGGTGACCTGCCGCTCGACCTCCTCGGCGGCGTGCCCGTTGAAGAGCGTGATCACCTGGACCTGCGGGTCCGCGAGCTCGGGGAACGCCTCGATCGGCAGATGCCAGAATGCGACGGCCCCGGCGATGGCAAAGGCCGCCGTCAGCGTCAGGACCACCGCGGGGCGGGCGAGCGACAACGCGAGTGTGCGACGCACGCCGCGCTCAAGCAGAATGAGTGCCAGCTGGAGACGCCCTCGGAAGCGCGGATTTCCGGGTTGTGGTGTGGCATCCGGCCCCGATGCCGTGGGCGCGCGCCCCGTGGCGCGGCGCCCCATCACCCGGGGCGCAGTGCCACGCGGCATCCCGCCCCACCGGCGCCGAGAAGCGCCAGACCTCGAGCGGCGTGGACAGCGGCCTCGAAACGCGGCATCCACGCCGGATGCATATCCAGGGGGAAGGTCAGGCGCTGCGCATCTTCATCGGCGAGCGCGAGCGGTGGCAGAACAAGATGCCGCTGCACGAGGCCATCGTGCGGAAGGTCCGCGAGGCGGGGCTTGCGGGCGCGACGGTCGTCCGCGCCCTCGACGGCTTCGGCGCGCACAGCCGGACGTTCGGCGGCCGCGTGCTGTCGGAGGATCGCCCCGTAGTGATCGAGGTCGTCGATCTCGCCGAGCGCATCCAGGCGATCCTCCCGGCGATCGACCTCATGGTCGTGAAGGGCCTCGTCACGGTGGAGCGCGTCCAGATCGTCGTGTACCGCGACGGCGCGGCCGATCGCCACGACGCGTGAGCCGGACGCTCAGGGTGCGACCGCCGCGCGGACGAGCGCGTAGAACCCGAGGTGGCCGCCCGAGGCACAGGTGTGCACGGCCAGGCGATGCGCGCCCGGGGCGAGGAGGAGCGAGAGGATCACCCCGCGTCCGAGGATGGCGGCCCGTGACGGCACGACGGCGACGGCCGCGTCGTCGAGGAAGACGTCGGCGCTCCCGTACGGCGCGATCTCGAGCGCGAGACGCGTGGCCGCCGCCACCTCGGCGACGCGCGCGAAGGTGAGGCAGCCGTCCGCTCGGCCGAGACGGCGCGCGTCGACGTAGCCCTCGAGCGCGCGCTCGCGCGGCGACGATGCGCGCGGGTACGCGCGCGTCGCCGGGTCGGAGAGGAGGGTGAGGGGCGGCGGCAGCGGCGCGTCCGCGGGGAGCACCTGCCAGTCGAGGAGGAAGTCCCGGTTGTGGTCGGGAAGGAACCGATGCAGTGAGGTGATCCCCTCGTGCAGGGCGACGACGCGCGGGTCTGCCCGCAGCCGCCCGAGGGCGAGCGGGTACTGTCCGTCGTCGGCGTAGAACTCGCTGTCGAAGCGCGCGGCGGCCACGAGCGGGATGTCGGGCTCGCGCCCCTCGAAGACGTCGAGCGAGAGCGCGTACAGGGCGGGGTCCTTCTTCCGCATGAAGACCGGGTCGAGCACGTTCAGGTACCGTCCCTGCGGCGCCCAGAAGACGAACTCCTCGCTCGCCGCCCACGGAGCCATCACCGTGGCGCCCGCCGGCATCGCGCGCCCGAGCGCCTCCCCGTCGGCACGCATGGCCGGGTCGAAGGTGCGCGCCGACGAGGCGCGCATGCGCGTGAAGCCGAGCCACAGGAGGGGGACCGCCGAGGCGAGGCACAGGCCCATCGCGAGCGCGAACGGCACGTGGCCGCGCCAGGGGAGCCGCGTGGTCGGCCCCGGCACCTCGCCGGCCGCCTGCATGGAGCGCACGACCGCGAGCGTCGCGAGCGGTACCAGGTAGATGATGAAGCGCGCCATCAGCAGGTAGAGGACCGCGAAGACCGCGGCGGCGAGCATCGTGCAGTCGCGCAGGCGGCTCTCCCGCGCCGGCGGACGGAGCGGGACGCGGCTCCTCCAGAGGACGACCAGCCCGGCGAGCCAGCCGAGGTTCAGGACGAGCGTGTCCCGCGTCGTCCGCGATTGGATCTCGACGCCGACGTCGGGTCCCGCCGGCTGCAGGAAGAAGTCGAGGTTCTGCGCGACCCACACGCGCAGGTTGGCGGGGAACTGTGGATGGACGACGAGCCCGAGGCCGACCCCGACGGCGGGATAGACGACCAGGCGCCAGTCGTTCCGTCGCTCCACCCAGAGCCCGTAGAGCCAGAACAGCACGCAGAGCCCGAGGAAGGCGTGGAACGCCGTGTAGCTGAGCGCGTAGAGGGCGCCGACGACCCCGAGCAGGATCGCGCGCCGGCGCGCGGCGAGCGAGACGGCGGCGAGCAGCAGGAGGAGCGACAGCAGCTCCGGGCGCAGGCGAACCATGCGGAGCGTGAAGTCGATCGCGCCCCCGAAGACGAGGAACGGGATCACGGCACCCCAGGGCCCGATCGCCGAGACCGCGCTCCAGGCGAGGACCGCCGCCACGGCGGCGCCGAGCAGCGTGAGCGCGAGGAAGCCGCCGGCGGTCGGGTCGCCGAGCCGCACGAACGGCACCAGCAGGACGTGGAAGAGGAGCTCCTTGTCCCCGAAGCCGTCGCGCAGCACGCTGAAGCGCGCCCAGTCGAGAGCGTGGAGCATGCCGCGCTCGGCGTAGGCACGCGCGACCGCGAGATGGTAGTACGCGTCGGCGTCGTAGAGGACCGGGAAGCGCGTGTAGGCGAGGCGGAGCAGGACGGCGGCGCCGAGGAAGACGACGGCGGTGACCGACACGACATCGCGCGGCGGGGCGGCGGGGGACGTGTCGGAGCCGGCGTCCATCTCGGGCGACAGCCTCTACGTCGCAGGGACGCCTGCGAGTCAAGAGGTTCGACGGGATCGCGCGCGTTGGGTGCCCGTCGCGCTGCTCGCCGCCGCCTTCGCACACCACGTCGCGCTCGGTTGGCGCGCCTGGGGCGATCCGGTGATCGACGGCGGACGCGAGCTCGAGGTGGCCCGTCAGCTCGCGGAGGGACGCACGCTCTACGCCGACGTCCGCTACTACTACGGCCCGCTCGCGCCGTACCTGAACGCCGCCCTCTTCCGTCTCTTCGGGACCCACGGCGACGTGCTGATGGCCGCAGGGCTCGCGGCG
>CAZLYE010000019.1:0-5275 GCA_964562865.1 uncultured Binatia bacterium (SeqCode)
CGCCCGTCTACGTGCTCGGCTGCCGGATGCTCGCCTGCCATCCGCTCGTTCCGCTCTTCCGGAACCAGGCGCTCGGGATCGCGCTCTTCAGCTACGACGGCCGGCTCTGGTGGGGCTTCAACGCCGACTGGGACGCGCTTCCCGACCTGCACGACCTCGTCGAGGCGGTCGGCGCGGAGGCCGGCGTGCTCGCCCGCGTCGCGGCCGTCGGCGCCGGGGCCGAGGAGCCGCAGGCGACGGGGACCTGACCGGCCGAGCCCGGCACCGACATCGCGGCCAACCTGGCCTTCGCCGCCCCGCTTGCCGTATACGCGGCGGGGCGCCGAAGGGAGGCCGCATGTCCGCTGCCGGGAGATCCGCCGTCTTCGACCGTCGCTTCGCCCGCCACGTGTGGGGGCTCGTCCGCGTCTACTGGACGTCACCCGATGCGAGGTGGGGCGCGCTGCTCCTCGCCGTGACCATCGCGCTCGAGCTCGGTACGGTCTGGAGCAACGTGCTCGTCTCCGACGCCGAGCGCCGGATCCTCGACGCGCTCGACCAGCGCCAGATGGCGGCGTTCCTCTCGGCCATCGCGCTCTTCCTCCAGGTGACGCTCCTCTTCGTGTTCGCGTCGGCCTACCGCATCTACGTCCGCGGGGCGCTCGAGATCCGCTGGCGGCGGAGCCTGACCGCCCACTACGTCGACCGCTGGATCGGCCCGCAGGCGTACATGATGGCGGAGCTCCACGGCCACGAGATGGACAACCCCGACCAGCGCATCCAGGAGGACGTCCGCGACTTCGTGGCGAGCGCGCTCGGGCTGTCGCTCTCGCTGATCGCCGCCATCGCGACGCTCGTCTCCTTCGGAGCCGTCCTCTGGCGGCTCTCCGAGAGCTGGCCGGTCCGCGTGGCCGGGACGATGCTGCGCGTCCCCGGCCTCATGCTATGGGTGGCACTCGCCTACGCCGTCTTCTCCATGTGGATCACCCACCGGGTGGGACACCGGCTCGTCCCGATCAACTTCGACCGGCTTCGCCTCGAGGCCGACTTCCGCTACGGGCTCGTGCGCTTCCGCGACGACGCCGAGGGCGTGGCGCTCGCGCGCGGCGAGACTGCCGAGCGCCAGAGCGCGCTCGAGCGGTTCGGGCGGGTGGTCGGCAACTGGTGGGACCTGATCCGGGCGCAGCGCACCCTCGCGGTGCTCACCGCGTCCATCGCGCAGGCGAACAGCATCGTGCCCGTGATCGTCGCCACGCCGGCGTATTTCGCGGGTTTCATCACCCTCGGGAGCATCGTGCAGATCCGGATCGCGTACGGGCAGGTGTCGGGCTCGCTCGCCTGGTTCGTGTACGCGTACCAGGAGATCGCCCGCTGGCGGGCGAACGTCGAGCGGCTCTCCACCTTCTCCGAGGTCATGGACGCCACGGCTCGCGACCTCGCGGCGGCGGACATCCGCGTCGTCCAGGGAGCCGGGGACGACCTCCACCTCGAGAGTCTGCGCATCGAGGAGCCGAACGGCCGCGTCCTCCTCGACGGGGCGACCGCGTCGATCCACGCCGGCGAGCGGCTCGCGATCACGGGCCCCTCGGGGACCGGGAAGACGCTCCTCATCCGCGCGATCGCGGGCATCTGGCCCTTCGGCGAAGGCCGGATCGAGCTCCCGCGCGCGCGGCTCCTGTTCGTGAACCAGCGGGCCCACCTGCCCATCGGGACGCTGCGCGCCGCTGCCTCGTACCCGGCGCCCGAGGGGACGTTCCCGGACGAGCGCATCGCGGAGGTGCTGCGGCTCCTCGGCCTCGACAACCTGGCCGGGCGGCTCGGCGACAACGAGCAGTGGCAGCAGCTCCTCTCGCCGCACGAGCAGCAGCGCGTGGCGCTCGCGCGCGCGCTCCTCCACGAGCCGGACTGGCTCTTCCTCGACAAGTCGACCTCCGCGCTCGACGAGGCGATGGAGGAACACGTCTACCACCTCCTCGCCGAGCGGCTTCCGCACACGACGGTCGTCTCGGTCGCGCATCGGCCCGGCGTCGAGAAGTACCACCAGCGGCGCTGGGTGCTCGCACCCGGGGACGGACGCGTGACCCTCGAGGCGGCGTGAGCGCGCCGATCGTCGCCTGGAGCCCCGGCACCGCGTCGCTCGACGGCTGGAGCGCGAGCGCCGCCGAGGGATCCCATGCGCGGCTCTCGGTCGAGGACGGCGCCCTGCGCGTCGACTTCGCGCTCGCCGGAGCCGGGAGCTGGGCGATCGCGCGGCGGGTGCTCGACGCCGCGCTGCCTGCGCACTGGGTCGCGATCGCCCGCCTGCGCGGGCAGGCCGCGCCACACGAGCTGCAGGTGAAGCTCGTCGGCCCCGGCGGCGCGAACGTCTGGTGGTGGCGCCGCCCCGGGTTCGACTTCCCGCGCGAGGGCACGCCGCTCGTCCTGCGCCGCGCCGCCCTCGAGTTCGCCTGGGGTCCGGCGAGCGGGGGCGATCCCGAGCGCATCGGGGCGGTCGAGGTCGCGGTCGCCGCCGATCGCGAGGACGCCGGCACGTTCTGGATCGAGGAGCTGCGGATCGAGCCGCGCGCGCAGCCGGCCGAGCCGCCGCAGCCGGCAGGCGTGCGTGCGTCGACCGGGGCCCCGGGGCACGAGCCCGCGTGCGCCCTCGACGCCGACGCGCGCACGAGCTGGCGCCCCGCACCCGGCGACGCCGAGCCGTGGATCGAGCTCGACCTCGGCGCAGTGCGCGAGTGGGGGGGGCTCATCGTCCGCTTCGCCGATGCGGCGCCGGCAGGCCGCGTCCTCGCGTCGGACGACGGCGTGCGCTGGCAGACCGTCCTCGACGACGCGGGCGGACGCGCACGGCGCTGGCTCAGGACCGGGGACGTCGAATCGCGGTTCATCCGGCTGGTGCTCCCGGCGGGCGACGGCGGCGGGCTCGTCCGCGTCGGCATCGTGCCGCTCGAGCTCGCGCTGTCCCCGGCGCGCTGGGCGGCCGCGCGTGCGCGCGCCGCGCCGCGGGGCCGCTTCCCGCGCCATCTCCTCGGCGAGCAGGCGTGCTGGGCGGTCGTCGGCGCGGACGGTGACGAGCGGAAGGGCATCCTCTCCGAGGACGGCGCGCTCGAGGTCGACGCCGAGGCGTTCACCATCGAGCCGTTCCTCCGCGTGGACGGGCGGCTCCTCACGTGGGCCGACGTCGCGAGCTCCGCGGTGCTCGCCGACGGCTGCCTCCCGATCCCGTCGGTCGAGTGGACGGCGGCCGGGCTCGGTCTCCGGATCACCGCGTTCGCGACGGGCCCGCCCGGGCGGAGCGCGCTCGTGGCGCACTACCGGGTGAACGACGCCGGCGACACGCCGCGCACCGTGGAGCTCCTCCTTGCGATCCGGCCCTTCCAGGTGATGCCCGCGTGGCAGCAGCTCAACCTGACGCCCGCGATCGCGCCGATCGAGCGGATCGCCCGGGCTGGCGCGTGCATCCGTGTGAACGAGGTCCGGGACGTGATCGCGGTCACCAGGCCGGACCGCTTCGCCGCCGCCGGCTCGGAGGCGGGCCCCGGCGCCGTCCTCGACGGTACCCGCGACGCCGCGGCCGGCGAGGACCCGCTCGGCTTCGCCGAGGGCGCGCTCGCGTGGGAGTTCCGCCTGGCGCCGGGCGCGAGCGCGGAGGTGGTGGTCGCCGTGCCGCTCCATGCGGAACGGCCACCGCTCCCCGCCGGGCTCGCCCCGGCGGACGCCGCCGCCTGGGCCCGCGCGCGCCTGGAGGAGGCGCGTGCCCACTGGCGCACACGGCTCGACGTCCCCATCTCGCTCCCTCCCTCCGCCGGCCGGGTCGCCGAGACGCTCCGTGCGTCGCTCGCCTGGATCCTCGTCAACCGCGAGGGACCGCGCATCCAGCCCGGACCCCGCTGCTACCGGCGCTCGTGGATCCGCGACGGCGCGCTCACGGGCACGGCGCTCGCGGAGATGGGCCTCGCGGACGAGGCACGGGCGTTCCTCCGCTGGTATGCCCCCTACCAGCTCGCCGACGGGCGCGTCCCGTGCGCCGTCGACCGTCGCGGCGTGGACCGCGCCGTGGAGCACGACAGCCATGGCGAGCTCGTCTGGGCCGTCGTGGAGGTGTCACGGCTCGCGAACGACGACGCCTTCCTCCGCGAGCTCTGGCCTCGAGTCCTCCGCGCGGTCGACGCGATCGACCGGCTCCGCGCGGAGCGCACGGGCGACGCGTACCGCGGAACGCCCGCGTTCGGGCTCCTGCCCGAATCGATCAGCCACGAGGGCTACGCCTCCCACCCGGTGCACTCGTACTGGGACGACTTCTTCGCGCTGCGCGCGCTCGCCGACGCCGCGGACGCCGCCGCGGCGCTCGGCGATGCCCCGACCGCGCATCGCATCGGAGCGCTCCGCGATGCGATGCGTCGCGACGTCCGGGCGTCCATCGTCGCGACGATGGCCCGGCACGGCATCGACTTCGTGCCGGGCTCGGTCGAGCTCGGCGACTTCGACCCGACCTCCACGGCGATCGCCTTCGACCCGTGCGGAGAGGCCGCCGGGCTGCCGCGGCCTGCGCTCGAGCGCACCTACGAGCGGTGGTGGCGCGAGATCGAGGCGCGCCGCGACGCGCCCCCGGAGGCGTATTCCCCCTACGAGCTCCGGAACGTCGTCGCGCTCCTGCAGCTCGGGTGGAAGAACCGCGCGCTCGCCCTCCTCGACCGGATCCTCGACGACCAGCGGCCGCCGGGCTGGCGGCAGTGGCCGGAGATCGCCTGGCACGACGCGCGCGCGCCGCGCTTTCTCGGCGACCTGCCGCACGGATGGGTCGCGTCCACCTTCGTGCGCGCCGTGCGCCGCCTCCTGGTTCACGAGCGCGCCGAGGACCACGCGCTCGTGATCGGCGCCGGCGTGCCGGAGGCCTGGGTGCACGAGGCGCCGGGGATCCGGATCCGCGGGCTCCCGACGCGCTTCGGCCCGCTCCATCTGACTCTGCGCGCGGAGGACGACCACACGGTGCGTGCGACGTTCGGTCCGGGCCTTCGCCCCCCGCCCGGCGGGATCGTGCTCGTGTCGCCGCTCGCGGTCCCCATCCGGAACGCCGTCGTGGACGGCCGGCCGCACGCGGCCGTGACCCGGGAGGCCGTCCACCTGCGCGACGTGCCGGCCGACGTCGTCCTTCACCACTCCGACGGGTGAGCGCGGCGTCGGCTGTTCCACACCGGGCGGCCGTGCGCGTCGCGCAGGCGGAGCGTCGCGCCGTCCTTCCGCACCTCCGAGGCGGCGAGCGGCGGCTTGCTCCGCACGACGCGCCACCCGGTGACGTCCA
>CAZLYE010000020.1:0-5067 GCA_964562865.1 uncultured Binatia bacterium (SeqCode)
TCTCGGGGTGCGGGACGCCGCCGGGAAACGGGCCGCGCGTCCGCGTCACGTCGCCGCGCCCGGGCGGCTCGATCTTCACGACGTCGGCGCCGAGGTCGGCGAGCAGCTTCGTCGCGTAGGCCGCGCTCACCCCGTCCCCGACCTCGAGGACGCGGAGGTGGCCGAGCGCGCCCGCCACCTCAGCTGCCCGCGCCGAGGCGGACGAGCTCGTCAACGGTCGCCGGCTCATCGACGTGCGCGAGCCGGGTCATCAGCTCGGTGTGGGAGTGCTGCTCGACGGGCCAGTCGCTGTGGACGTGCCAGCCCGCCGCGGTGCGCTCGAGGACGTGCACGCGCTTCTGGTCGTCGGTGACGCCGATCGCGGCGCGCTCGCTCGGCGTGAGCGAGAAGAGCGCGTAGCCCGGACGCTTGCTCGTCACGAAGTACACGAGGGGCGTCTCCTACCAGGGTCCCGCCGCGGCGGGCAACCGACGCGCTCGTCCAGGGACGGGAAGATGCGACCGGCGCATCATGTCTCTGGCAGGCGCTTCTCGAGGAAGACGCTGGTCGCGACGGCCTCTCGCGGCATGGAGGAGTAGGACTCGAAGGCCTCGCAGGGCTCGAATCCACAGCGTCGATAGAATCGGATGGCGGCCGCCTGGTGCGTTCCCGTCTCCAGCCGCAACACCGTCGGACCCGCCTCCATCGCCTCCGCCACCAGTTTGGCCAGAATGGCCTCGGCGACGCCTCGCCCGCGCACGCCGCTGCGTACGTACATGCGTTTCACCTCGGCGAAGTCCGGGAACAACGCGATCCCGCCACAGCCGACGGCCGCCCCTCCCGACCGCGCCACGAAGAATCGGAGGTGCGGCTCGAAGATCGCGTTCAGCGCGAGCCCATGCCGCTGCTCGGGCGCGTAGTGTTCCGCAAGCCCCCGATCGAGCTCCTCGATCAGGGCACGGACCTCGGCAGTGGCGGCACGGACCCGGTCAATCTCGAGGGAGGGCTCGTGCCGCATCTGCCCCATGGGCTACCGCTGCCAACTAGCACACGGGTCCCGGGGAGCGCTTGTCGGGACGGGCCGTCTCGTGCGAGGAGGCGCCCATGTCCCCCGCGGCGACGGTCGCACTCCTCTGGGCGGGGTTCGCCGGCACGCACATCGGGCTCTCGAGCGTGGGGGTCCGGCGCGCGCTCATCGGGGGGATCGGGGAGCGGCCGTTCCAGGGGCTCTACTCGCTGGTGGCGCTCGCGTTCTTCGTCCCGCTCGTCCGGACGTACTTCGCCCACAAGCACGACGGGCGGTGGCTCTGGCTCGTCGAGCGCGGACCGGCACTGCACGCGGCGATGTACGTCGGGATGGGAGCCGCGTTCGTACTCCTCGTCGCGAGCCTCGTCCGGCCGAGCCCGGCGGGCGTCGTGCCGGGCGACCCCGAGCCGCGCGGCGTCTATCGCATCACCCGCCACCCGCTCGTGATGGCGATCGCGCTCTTCGGCGCCCTGCACATGATCCCGAACGCGAGCGCGGTGGATCTGGCGTTCTTCGGTGGCTTCGTCGCCTTCGGGCTCGTCGGCGCGTGGCACCAGGACCATCGCAAGCTCGCGCTCGACGTCCCCGGGTTCCGCCGTTTCTACGAGGGGACGCCGTTCCTGCCCTTCACCGGACGCGAGACGCTCCGCGGGCTCCGCGAGCTCTCGCCGGCCGTCGTCGCGACGGGGATCGCCGCGGCCGCGGCCGTCCGGTGGTTCCATCCGTCGTGGTTCGGCGGCTTCGCGGGCTGAGGCCGGGCACCCGGCGACGTCGCAGTCAGCGCTGCGCGCAGACGCCGAGGGTGCCGAAGCGAACCGCGCGCGAGTACGCCGTCACGCGGAGCCCGGCGGGGCCGAACTCGCCGAGCGCCGCGTATCCCTGATCGGTGCTGACGCTGCGGGACCAGTCCCAGGACGTCGCGAGGAGCCGCTCGCCGTGCACGCGATGCCAGCAGAGGGCATCGAAGCCGATCTCGGGCGCGCTGCGCCGGCGCGGCCGGTCGGATGCGCCGCCGAGCGCCGTCTCCTGGTCGGCGTAGGTCCGGTTGAGCGTTGCGGGCAGCGGCGCGCGACGGACGAGCCACCAGCCCGCGGTGCAGGTCTCCGCGGCGGCGAAGGGCTGATCGTCGATGGTCCACTCGGGGCGAAGGAGGTATCCGGCGCCCTTGTGGACGGCGGGATCGAGCCCGCCGTCGAGCCGGGCCGCGAGGCGGAGGAGCGTGAGCGGCCCGTCGGGGTCGCGGGGGACGCGGAGCACGAGGATCTCGCCGTCCGCACGGGCCCGCTCGAGCTCGGCGGGCGGAAACGGGATGCGCGCGACGCTCGCCCGCTCCGCCGCCGTGAGGACCGACAGCGGGTCGAAGCCGAGCGCCGAGGCAAGCTCGCGCGGGCCGAGGACCGCGCCGCCGAGCGCGCGCGTCGCCGCCTCGAGACCCGTGACGTCGGGCGCCGCCATCAGCCGCCGATCTGGTACATCTCGCGCCGCTCCGTCGAGAGGCCGAGGTGCAGGCGGTGGCCCGTCGGCTTGTGGCGGACCGCGCGGAGGAGGATGTCGGCGACGGCGGGCAGGCCGTGGCCGCCGCGGAGTGCGGCGCGCACGTCGAGCTCGTCGTCGTTCAGGAGGCAGAGGTGGAAGCGCCCCTCGGCCGTGAGCCGCATGCGGTTGCAGGTGCCGCAGTAGGGCTCGCTCACCGGGCTGATGAACCCGAGGACGCCGCGCCCGCCGGGCAGGCGGAAGTTCCGAGCCTCGTCCGAGGGATCGTGCGCCGCGAGCGGCTCGAGGGTGCCGAGGGCCCGCTCGATGCGCGCCCGGCTCTCGGCGCTCGGGACGACGCGGGTGCGGGAGATCTCGGCCACCTCGCCCACGCCGAGCGGCATCGTCTCGATGAAGCGAACGTGCCAGTCGCGGTCGAGCGTGAGCGCGGCGAGCGGGACGACGTCGTCCTCGTTGAAGCCGCGCGCGACGACGGCGTTCAGCTTGAGCGGGCGGAGGCCGGCTGCCTCGGCGGCCTCGATGCCGGCCCAGATCTGCTCGACGGTGCCCCAGCGCATGACGCGGGCGAGCCGGTCGGGATCGAGGCTGTCGAGGTGGACGTTCACCCGGCGGAGACCGGCCGCGGCGAGTGGCGCCGCGAGGGACGGGAGGCGGACGCCGTTGGTCGTCATGGCGAGCTCCCGGACGCCAGGAGTGCCGGCGACGCGCTCGACGATCTCCAGCAGGTCCGCCCGGAGCGTCGGCTCGCCGCCCGTCAGGCGGAACTTCCGGAAGCCGACGGCCACGGCCGCACGCACCACGGTCTCGATCTCGGCCGCCGTGAGGAACGTCGACGGCGGTACCTGCGTCGGGGCGTCGAGGGGCATGCAGTAGACGCACCGCAGGTTGCAGTGGTCCGTCAGGGAGATGCGCAGGTAGTCGA
The DNA here is from genome assembly GCA_964562865.1 of uncultured Binatia bacterium (SeqCode). GTDB lineage: Bacteria > Desulfobacterota > Binatia > DP-6 > DP-6 > CAZLYE01. The sequence continues at coordinate 3,423 of CAZLYE010000020.1, forward strand.
TCTCCCGACCGAATCCGTCGCGCGGCACGACGGGCATCTTCAGTCGGGGCCCGAGCGAAGTCAATTGAGTTTGCCGGTGCCCCGACCCATCCGCTACAGGGGCCGCGGTGGAGGGGGCCGGGCGGTCGCGGCGCGGCTGGTCGAGGCCGGAATGGCCGGGCCGCCGTCGCTGCCGGGGGTCTATGCGTTCCGCGACGCGGCCGGCGACCTCCTCTACGTGGGCTCGAGCGGCGACCTCGCGCGCCGCGTCCGGTCGTACTTCGCGCCCGCCCACCCGCGGGCGGGAAAGACGGCGCGCATCGCGCGCCTCGCGGCGCGCGTCGAGTGGCGCGCGTGCGGCTCGGTCCTCGAGGCGCTCGTGCTCGAGGCGCGGTCGATCGCCCGGGAGCGCCCGCACTTCAACCGGCACCTGAAGGAGACCGGGCGGCACGCCTACGTCCGGCTCGACCCACGGGATCCGTTCCCGCGTCTCGAGACCGTGCGGCATCTGGACGACGGGCCGTGGCGCCACGTGGGCCCGTTTCCGGGCGGGCGGCGGCTCGAGACGGCGCTCGCCGCGCTGGCGGACGCGCTCGGGCTCCGCACGTGCGAGGGAAGGCTCGTTCCGGATCCGTCCGCGCGCGCCTGCCTGCGGCGCGACCTCGGGCAGTGCACCGCGCCCTGCGTGGCGGCGATCGCGCCCGGCGCCTACGGACGGCGGGTGGTGCAGGCGCTCGGCGCGCTCGGTGGCGTCGACGTCGACACGGCCCGCGCGTGCCGCGCGACGTCGGGCCCACCGCCGGCCGCGCTGCCGGGTCGGGTCGCGCGGGCGCTCCGCGCGGCGCGGCTCGCGAGCCGCGTGCTGGTCGTCGTGCCCGCGGCCGGGGAGCCGGGGCACCGGCTCCTTGCGGTGGCGGGCGGACGGCTCCTCGAGGCGAACGGTGCGTCGGCTCCGGCGGCGCTCGCGGGCGCGTTCGCGCGGACCTGGGCGGTGCTCGAGCGCCCCGTGCCGGCGCTCCTCCCGCGGACGGCGCTCGACGAGGTCCGCGTGGTGACGGCGTGGCTCGCGAGCGCACCGGGTCGGGCGGCGGCCCTCGACGTGTCCCGTCTCGGCCGCGCGGCTTGCTGGACGCGCGTGGTCGCGCGGACGGCGCCGGGCCCGCTCTTCAGCTCAGCCGGCCGACCAGCGCCCGGGTGAGTCCGTCGAGCGCGTCGCGGTACGGCGAGTCCGGGAGGCGCGCGAGCTCCGCGAGCGCGGCCGCGACGTGGCCGCGGGCGCGCTCGGCGACCGCGCCGAGCACGCCGGAGCGCCGGATACGCGCGATCCCGGACTCGACGTCGGCGGGGCTGGGTCGCGGAGTCGCGAACAGGCGCGCGAGCTCCCGGTCCTCGCGGAGCGCGAGCACGATGGGCAGCGACGGGTTGCCGTCGCGGAGGTCGATCCCGCGCGGCTTCCCGGTGATCGCCGGCTGTCCCTCGACGTCGAGCAGGTCGTCGCTCACCTGGAACGCCAGCCCCACATGCCGTCCGCAGGACGCCATCGCGTCGAGGATCGCCGGCGGCGCGCCGGCCAGGTGGGCGGCGGTCCGTGCGCCGGCCTGGAACAGCGACGCGGTCTTCCGCTCGATGATCTCCGCGTAGTCGGCGACGGTCACGGCGGGATCGT
>CAZLYE010000021.1:0-2595 GCA_964562865.1 uncultured Binatia bacterium (SeqCode)
CGGCCGCATCGCGGGCGTGACGGACATGACGTCGACCAGCACCCTCGGCGGGACGATGATCGTCCTGCAGTTCGACCTTAACCGGAACATCGACGCCGCCGCCCGCGACGTGCAGGCCGCGATCAACGCCGCGCGGAGCCAGCTCCCGACCAACCTGCCGAGCAATCCCTCCTATCGGAAGGTGAATCCGGCCGACGCCCCGATCCTCGTCCTGGCCCTCACCTCCGAGACGCTGGACACGAGCCGCCTCTACGACGCCGCCTCGTCGATCCTCCAGCAGAAGCTCGCGCAGGTCGAAGGGGTGGGCCAGGTGTTCGTCAGCGGCAGCTCGCTGCCCGGCGTGCGCGTCGAGCTGAACCCGAACGTCCTGAACAAGTACGACGTTGGGCTCGACGAGGTCCGGAACGCGCTCGCCGCCGCGAACACCAACCGGCCGAAGGGGGAGCTCGCCGACGGGCGCACCGCGTGGACGATCAGCACCACCGACCAGCTGCTGCGGGCGGAGCAGTACCGGCCGCTGATCGTGGCCTACCGGCACGGCAGCCCGATCCGCCTCTCCGACGTGGCCGAGGTGACGGACTCCGTCGAGGACGTGCGCAACGCCGGGCTCGCGAAGGGCAAGCCGGCCGTGCTGCTCATCGTCTTCCGGCAACCCGGCGCGAACATCATCAAGACGGTCGACCGCGTGCGCGGCCTCCTGCCGCAGCTGAGCGCGTCGATCCCGGCGGCGATCGACCTCTCCGTGATGATCGACCGCAGCGTGACGGTCCGGGCGTCAATCCGCGACGTCGAGCTGACGCTGCTCCTCTCGATCGTGCTCGTCGTCCTCGTCGTGTTCGTGTTCCTCCGCAGCGGCTGGGCGACGGCCATTCCCGGCGTCGTGGTCCCGCTCTCGCTGATCGGGACGTTCGGCGTCATGTACCTGTTCGGCTACAGCATCGACAATCTCTCGCTGATGGCGCTCACGATCTCGACGGGCTTCGTCGTCGACGACGCCATCGTCGTGATCGAGAACATCACGCGATACCTCGAGCACGGGCTCTCGCCGCTCGAGGCGGCGTTCGAGGGGTCGCGAGAGATCGGCTTCACCGTGCTGTCCATGAGCACGTCCCTGGTCGCGGTCTTCACCCCGATCCTGCTGATGGGCGGGATCGTCGGGCGGATCTTCCGGGAGTTCGCGGTGGTGCTGTCGGTCGCGGTGGCCGTCTCGCTGGTGATCTCGCTCACCACGACCCCGATGATGTGTGCGCAGCTCCTCAAGCCGGCGAACGAGGGGAGGCACGGAAGGCTCTACCGGTGGATGGACGGCGCCTTCCAGGGGATGCTCCACCGGTACGAGACGAGCCTCGCGTGGGTGCTCCGGCACGCGCGGCTCACGATGCTGATCGCCGGGCTGACCGTCGCGCTCAACGTGTACCTGTTCGCGATCGTCCCGAAGGGGTTCTTCCCCGAGCAGGACAACGGGCGGCTCATGGGAGCGATCCAGGCCGACCAGCAGACCTCGTTCCAGTCGCTCCATCAGAAGTCGGCCGAGTTCCTCCGCATCGTGATGGCAGACCCGGCGGTGGAGACGGCGGTCGTGTTCACCGGTGGAGGCCAGGGGACGACCAACACCGGGCGGATGTTCATGGGCCTCAAGCCGATCGACGAGCGCAAGATCACGGCGAGCGAGGTCATCGCCCGACTCCGTCCGAAGCTCGCGACCGTGCCGGGCGCCACCCTCTACCTCCAGGCGATCCAGGACCTGCGCGTCGGCGGACGCCTCAGCAGCGGCCTCTTCCAGTTCACGCTCCAGGGTGACGATCTCGCGGAGCTGAACCGGTGGGCTCCGCGCATGTTCCAGAAGCTCCAGACGCTCCCCGGCCTGACGGACGTGAGCACGGATCAGCAGAACCGCGGCCTCGAGGCGTCGGTGGTGATCGACCGCGACACGGCGGCGCGCCTCGGGATCACGCCCCAGATGATCGACAACGCGCTCTACGACGCGTTCGGCCAGCGCCAGGTCTCGACCATGTACACCCAGCTGAACCAGTACCACGTGGTCATGGAGGTCGCGCCGCAGTACTGGCAGGACCCGGAGACCCTGAAGGACGTCTACGTGCGGTCGTCGACGGGCACGGCCGTGCCCGTCGCGGCGTTCACGCACTTCGGGCCGTCGACGACCGCGCTGGCGGTGAATCACCAGGGGCAGTTCCCCGCCGTGACGCTGTCGTTCAACCTCGCCCCGGGCGTCGCGCTCGGCGACGCGGTCAAGGAGATCGAGGCGGCGGCGCGCGAGATCGGTCTGCCCGCGAGCATCCGGGCGACCTTCCAGGGGACGGCGCAGGCCTTCCAGGCGTCGCTCGCCAACGAGCCGATGCTCATCCTGGCGGCGCTGGTGACGGTCTACATCGTGCTCGGCGTGCTCTACGAGAGCTACATCCACCCGCTGACGATCCTCTCGACGCTGCCGTCGGCCGGGGTCGGGGCCATCCTGGCGCTGCTCATCTGCCGGATGGACCTGAGCGTGATCGCGCTGATCGGCATCATCCTGCTGATCGGGATCGTGAAGAAGAACGCGATCATGATGATCGACTTCGCGCTCGAGGCGGAGCG
>CAZLYE010000022.1:0-3977 GCA_964562865.1 uncultured Binatia bacterium (SeqCode)
CCCGCGTGCCGAGGCCGACCAGCGCGAGCGCGTCGGCCGCGCTCTCCCGCGCCGCCCGCGCGCGGAGACCCGCCATGCGCGCGAAGAAGAGGAGGTTCTCCCGCGCGCTCAGCGTCGGGTAGACGGCGACCTGCTGGGGGACGAGGCCGAGCGCGCGGCGCGCATCGGCGGCGCCGCCCGGCAGCGCATGGCCGGCGACCGCGACGCGTCCCGCGTCGAAGCGGAGGAGCGTCGCGAGGACGCCGAGCGTCGTCGACTTGCCCGCGCCGTTCGGACCGAGGAGGCCGACGATCTCGCCCGCCATGACCGTGAACGAGACGCCGTCGAGCGCGACGGTCGGGCCGTAGCGCTTCGCGAGCGCGTCGACCGCGATGAGGGGCATCATCGGCGCCGGCCATATTGACACGCTGGAGGGTGCGTTCCATAGGCCCCGGGATGCGGATCCTGCTGCTCGCGATGCCGGACACCGCGGCGTCGCTCGACCGCGTCATGAAGTTTCCGAACCTCGGCCTCTGCTCGATCGCGGCGCAGGTGCCCGATCACGAGGTGCGCATCCTCGATCTGGTGCTCCGCCCGAAGGGTGTGCGCCGGCGCGTGCTCGACGAGGTCGTCGCCTTCGCGCCCGACCTGGTCGGCTACTCGGCCATGTCGTTCCAGTACGCGACGGCACGCACGCTGGCCGAGGCGGTGCGGGCGGCGCGGCCGGGCATCCCGCACGTGCTCGGCGGCTACCATGCCACGGTCCTCGCCGACCAGGTGGCCGCGCGCGACGGCGGCGTCTTCGATCTCATCATCCGCGGCGAGGGCGAGGTCGCCTTCCGCCAGCTCGTCGACGTGCTCGCGGGCGGCGCCGGCGATCTGGGCGACGTCCCGGGTCTGTCGTGGCGCGGGTCGCACGGCTGGCGGCACAATCCCGACGGGCGGCTCCTCGAGCTCGACTCGCTCCCGCTCCCCCGTCGCGAGGCGCGCGTCTATGACGGCGCGTTCTACTTCGACCGGCGGTTCGACGTGGCGGAGACGACGCGTGGATGCCCGCTCCCGTGCACGTTCTGCTCGATCCGCCGGATGTACGGTCGGACGTTCCGGCGGTTCCCCATTCCCCGGGTGCTCGAGGACCTGCGTGGCCTCGACCGCCGGGGCGTCCGTGGCGTCTTCTTCGTCGACGACAACATCACGATCGACGTGCCGCGCTTCAAGGAGCTCTGCGAGGAGATCGTCGCCGCCGGGCTCTCCCATCTGCGCTACATCGTCCAGGCGTCGGTGCACGGGATCGCCAGGGACCCGAGCCTGGCGCCCGCGATGGCGCGCGCCGGATTCGACACCGTGTTCATGGGGATCGAGAACGCCGAGGACCCGAACGTCGCCGCGCTCGACATCGCGCCGAAGCTCGGCCGGACGGAGAACGAGACCCCGCGCGCGGTCCGGCTCCTGCGCGACAACGGCATCAAGGCGGTCGGAGGCTTCATCGTCGGCAACCCCGACGACGACCGGGAGGCGATCCGCCGGACGTTCCGCTACGCGCGCCGCCTCGGGCTCGACTTCCCGATCGTCCAGTGTCTCACGCCGTATCCGCGCACCGAGATGCGCGAGGCGCTCCTCGCCGAGGGGCTGGTGACGAATGCGGACGACCTCACGCGCTACAACGGCTACATGGTGAACGTCCGGACCCGTCACCTCTCGAGCGCCGAGGTCGCCCGCGCGATAACGTGGGAGAACCTGAAGCTCTACTGGGACCCGACCGCCGCGCGGAAGAGCGGGTTCTTCCGGGACTTCCCCGCCTTCCGCGGCCAAATGCTCCTCAACAACCTGGCGCTCCTCGCCGGGACGAGGAACCGGCTGTTCCACTCGGCGCACACGCTGTAGGAGCGTCGCCGGTCAGTCGACGTAGCCGAGGGCGCGGAGGCGACTCGCGTCCTTCCCGTCGGGCGAGGCCGTGAGGATGGCCGACCGCACCTCGGTCTGGAGGGCGTCCAGATCCTGCGTGTCCCGCGCGAGGTAGGCCCGGAGCGACGCCAGCTCGTCGTCGAGCGACGGCCGTCCCTCGCGCTCCAGTGGGTCGGCGACCAGGTCGAACACGGTGCCCTCAGTGACCGCCTTCGCGCCGGCAGTCGGCACGTCGGCGATCAGCTTGAACCGACCCCACCGGGCGGCGCGGAGGTGCTTGTTCGAGGCCTCGACGAAGAGCGGAGCCGGGTGCGGCTCGCCGAGCGCAACGCCGTCGAACGGCGTCGGAGGCGCCGGCACGTCGAGCGCCCGGAGCACGGTCGGGACGAGGTCGACGAGGGACACGAGCTCGCGCGAGCGGCCGACCGCGCCGCCGGGCTGATAGACGATCAGGGGGACCCGCGCGAGCTCCTCCCACACGTCGTGGCCGTGGTGGAAGTAGTGCGGCGGCCCGTGATGCCGGTCGGTGAGCGACTCGCCGTGATCGGAGGCGAGGATCACGAGCGTGTCGCCGAGGAGCCCCTGCCGGCCGAGGTCGAGCAGCAGGCGCCCGACGTGCTCGTCGACGTACGCGATCTCGCCGTCGTACTCATCGACGTAGTGACCGAGGTCCCTCGTCTTCCCGAGGCGCTGGTACCACGGGATCTTCTCGCGCCTGACGCTCTGGGTCGTCGATCCGACGAAGCGCGCGTCGTACGGTGGAGGGGGGACGTACGGACCGTGCGGATCGATGTAGTGCACCCACAGGAAGAACGGGGCGTCGCGCGGGCGATCCGCGAGCCAGCGCATCGCCGCGTCGGTCGTGTGCGCGGCGGTTCGCTCGAGGACCTCCGGCCGTCGCGGCTCGGGCTCGGTCATCTGGTCGTCGTAGACCTCGAACTCGCGGGAGAGCCCGGTCGTGCTCGCCTTCAGCACCCAGTTGCTCACCACCGCGGCAGTGTGCCATCCCAGGCCCCGCAGATAGCCGGGGAGGGTCCAGAGCCTCGGGGGGATGGCCTGGCGCAGGAAGCGTACGCCGTGTGCGGGCGGGTAGAGCCCGGTGAGCATCGACACGATGCTCGGCGTGGTGAACGTGGCGGTGGCGTACGCGTTCTCGTACGTCATGGACGCGGCGGCGAACGCGTCGATGTGCGGGGTCGTCCCCCGCGGGTAGCCGTAGAGCGAGAGGTGGTCCGCACGGAGCGTGTCGATGCTGACGAGGACGACGTTGCGCGGCCGTGTCGGGGCCCTGATGGCGGGTGTGAAGGACGGGACCGCCGACCATCGCCCGGACGTCCGTGACCGGACGTACACGGGCACCGCGACGGCCAGGATGCCGACAGCCGCCGCGAGGATCCGTCGTCGCACTGGAACCTTAAACGGCAATGATCCATACGAAGTCAAGATGAAATCCAAACTCGGAAGGCGGGCGGGATGCGCGTCCTCGTGACGGGTGGGACCGGCTTCCTCGGCGTGCCGCTCTGTCGCGCGCTCGGAGGGGCTGGGCACACGGTCACCGTCGTCAGCCGCGATCCCGAGCACGCGGGAGGCTCGGCCGTCGGATGGGAGGCGATCGACGCGGCGGTCCGCCAGGCGGACGCCGTCGTCAACCTGGCGGGGGCGCCGATCGCCGCGGGGCGCTGGACGGCGGCTCGGAGGGACCAGATCGTCGCGAGCCGGGTCGAGGCGACGCGGGCCATCGTGCGCGCCGCCGCGGCGACCGATCGGCGCCCGGTGGTGCTCGTGAACGCGTCGGGCGTCGGGTACTACGGCCCGCACGGCGACGAGCCGCTCGACGAGACGGCATCGCCCGGCGCGGGCTTCCTCGCCGACGTGTGTCGCGCCTGGGAGGCGGAGGCGGCCGGGGCGGAGCCGCTCGGGCTCCGCGTCGTCCGGCTCCGCCTCGGGATCGTGCTCGCCGCCGACGGGGGTGCGCTCGCCCGCATGCTGCCGCCGTTCCGGGCCTTCGTCGGCGGCCCGCTCGGCACGGGGGAGCAGTGGATGTCGTGGATCCACCGCGACGACGTGACGGGGCTGGTGGTCGCGGCCCTCGC
>CAZLYE010000023.1:0-6399 GCA_964562865.1 uncultured Binatia bacterium (SeqCode)
TTGTGGTCGTGACTCCCCGGCACCGCCTGCTCCGCAGCGAGGACCTGGCGCAGCGTCCGGCGGAGCAGCGGGATCTCGGCCGCCTCCTCGGCGTATGCCTTCGAGGTGAGGAGCCCGAGGAAGCGGCGCTCGCCGATCACCCGGCCGTCGACGTCGAGCTGCTTCACGCCGACGTCGTCCATGCGGGCACGGCGGTGCACGGGCGCCTCGGCGAGGGTCTTCGCGATCGTGACGAGCGCGCCGCCGGAGAGCCGCCCGCGCACCCAGGGCGGCAGCTCCTCGAGCGGGCGCGCGTCGCGGAAGCTCGAGCGCCCCTCGCGGCGGAGAAGCCCGAGGCCCGTCCCCGGCCGGAGCTGGACCATCGCGGCGGCCCCGAGCGTCGTGAGGCCGTACTCGCGGTAGCCGAGGAAGACGAAGCCCCCGTCGACCAGCCAGCGGAGGAAGTCCGCCACCGCGATCGCCTCGGTCGCGATCTGACCCGCGCGGGTCCGTCCGAGCGCGTCGAGCTCGGCGGCGACCGCCTGCGCGCGGGCGACCATGGGCCCGAAGTCGTCCGTCACGAGCCGCACGTCCTCGAGGGCGGCGCGGAGGTCGACCTGCAGCCGGGCGAGCACGGCGGCGTCCGCGACCCGCGGGATCGCGACGTGGGTGAACGACTCGCGCGGCTCCGCGCCGTCGGGCGGCTCGAGCAGCTCGATCCGTCCCGTCGGGTCGCGCCGTGCCGCGAAGATCGGATGGAGGAGCGCGCGGGGCGTGATCCCCTGCGCCTCGAGGCGGCACCGGAGCGTGTCGACGATGAAGGCCCGGTCGGGCATCACGGTCTCGATCACGCTCGTCGACGCGTCCCAGCCCTCGCTCGCGTACGTCGGCGTGACGACGCGGACGCGGAGTTCGGGGCCCGGCGCCGTGTAGAAGCGGAAGGCGGAGTCCACCAGCGCGGCCGCCTCCTCGTCGGCGAGCTCGTCGACGTACGCGCCGCCACGGGCGAGGAGCAGACGGGCGAAGGTCGCGAGCTCCACGGCGTCGCTCCCGCGAGCCCGGCGTGCGAGGAGCGCCCGCAACCGCTCGGCCGCCGGCAGGCGGCCCGACTCGCCGCGGGCCTCGATCGCCATCACGCCCTCCCCGCGAGCTCGGCGACGAGGAGCTCGCCGGACCGGTAGCCGCGCGCCACGAGCATCGCCCGGAGGTCGCGGTCCTCGGGGTCCACCCAGGCGGTGAGACGCCGGCAGCCGCGCTTGCGCGCCCGCTCCTCCGCGAACGCGACCAGGCCCTCGAGCACGGCCGGTCCCGGCTCCGGGCGAGCGCGGGCGCCGTCGAGGACCGCGGAGACGCCGCCCCGCACGAGCGAGCGTGCGTAGACGACGGAGACGAGCCCGACGATCGCGCCTTCCCGGTCCTCCGCGACGTACACGTCGGTCCCCAGGTCGGCGACGATGCGACGGAATATCCGCTCGATCCCGGCCCGTGCCGCCGGGCCGAGCAGCGACTCGACGCCCGCGAGATCACGCCGCTGCCCGCGCCGGACGCGGACCGCCGTCCCGGGAAGAAGCTGCGACATCGGAGCGCCGCTCTTAGCACAATTCCCCGGGGTGATCCCCACTCGCCGTCCTTTGCAAATTGACGGGGACGGGCTAGCGTGCGCTGCATGCGGGGCGCCGTGCTGGCGGTCGGTATGGCGGTGGTCGCCCTGGCGGCCCACGCGGCGCCGATCGAGGACGGGTCGGCGCACCGCCTCCTCGGGGGCGACGGCTCCTACGCGATGCCGGCCTGGATGCCGGACGGCGGGGGCCTCGTCTTCCACGCCCGCCGGAAGGACGAGAAGCAGAAGGGCGTCGCGACGCGGAACGTCTGGCGCGCGGCCGCCGACGGCTCCCAGGTGAAACGGCTCACCGGCGGCAGCCGGGACGAGTACCACGCGAGCCTGTCGCCGGACGGCAAGCGGCTGCTCTTCGTCTCGGAGGTGAACGGATCGCGCGACGTCTGGCTTTCCGACGCGGACGGCCAGAACCCTGTCGCCGTTACCGACGACCCCGGCACCGAGGACCAGCCCGCCTGGTCCCCCGACGGCCGCCAGATCGCGTACGCCGCCTTCCCGAAGGAGGGCGGCAACTTCGATCTGTGGGTGGTGAACACCGACGGCAGCGGCCGTCGCCGTCTGACGACCACGCCCGCCAACGAGATCTTCCCCACCTGGCACCCGAGCGGTGAGGAGATCGCGTACGTGACCGACGCGAACGGCAACCTCGATCTCTACGAGATCTCCCTCCGCGACGGCCGGACGACGCCGCTCGTCGTGTCCCCCGACCACGAGGCCCGTCCCCAGTTCTCGCCCGACGGCACGAAGCTCGCCTTCTCGCGCTGGCCGGTCCACGGACGCAGCGCCGACGCGACCCTCTGGGTCGCCAACGCCGACGGCACCGCGCCGATCGAGCTGACGGCCGCACCCGCGCCCGCCACCCACCCCGCGTGGTCCCCCGACGGCCGCATCCTCGCCTTCCAGCACCACGGGACCGCCGGGTGGGAGATCTGGACCCTCGCGCTCCCCACGGACATCGCGCAGGCGGGCCGCCTCCGCCTCGCGCAGCAGGTCCGCGGCGGCGCCGACGTCGACACCGTGAAGCTCCGGAGCGGAGACACCATGCGGGGCACGCTCGAGGACCGGATGTTCCGCATCCGTGCCGCGTACGGCGGGCTCGAGCTGCCGCGCGCGGCGGTCGCGAGCATCGTGTTCGGCGACGGCGAGCGCGGCCTCGCCCGGATCGTGCTGGCGAACGGGGACACCGTGACGGGCTTCGTCGAGAACGGCGACCTCACGCTCGCGGCCGGCCAGCGCTCGGACCGCGTGGCCGTCGAGCGGCTGACGCAGGTGAGCCTCCGCTCCGCGCGCGCACCGGCCAGCGACGCGACCTTCCGCGCGCTCATGCGGAACGGGGACAGCCTCCTCGTCGCCGGGGGCTTCGGCCCCGTCCGCCTCCGCGTCGGCGACCATCCGACCGAGCTCGACGCGCGGCAGCTCGAGCGCGTCGAGTTCACCGAGGCCGGCGACAAGGCGACCGCCGTCCTCCGGAACGGGGACAGCCTCACCGGGGAGCTGACCGCTGAGCGGATCGAGCTGACACTCGCCGTCGGCCCCCGCGTCGCGATCCACCCGAGCACGATCCGGAGCCTGGTCCGCGCCGCGACCGCGCATCCCGCGGGGTCGGGTGGATGACACGCGCGCTCGCGCTCATCGCGCTCGGCGCGACGCTCGGCTGCGCCGGCGTCCACCGCTACCACCCGAACGTCTACTCGGTGGACGGCGACATCCGCCTCGGGCAGCAGCTCCAGAAGGAGGTCGAGTCCGACGTCGTCCTCCTGCGGCTCTCCGCGCTGTCCCAGCTCGTGAACACGATCGGCGAGCGCCTCCGCGACTCCGCGACGGAGCCCGCCTTCCGTCTCTTCCCGTACACGTTCCACGTCGTCGATTCGCCGGAGGTGAACGCGTTCGCGCTCCCCGGCGGGCCGATCTACGTCAACTCGGGTCTGATCGAGCTCTGCGACACCGAGGACGAGCTCGCGTCGGTGATCGCGCACGAGATGAGCCACGTGGCCGCCCGGCACGCGACCGAGATGCTGACCACGCAGAACCTGACGCAGCTCGTGCTGGTGGCCGCGATCTCCGTCGTCCCGGTGCCCCTCCCGCCGATCGCGTGGGAGGGCGCGAAGCTCGGCTACGTCCTCGGGCTGCTGCGCTACAGCCGCGGGAAGGAGGCCGAGGCGGACCGCCTCGGCCTCCAGCTCGTCGCCTCGGCCGGCTACGACCCGGCGCAGATGGCGGCCGTGTTCCAGAAGCTCTCCGAGCAGCAGCGGAGCCTCCCGAGCGTGGTCGAGCGCTTCTTCTCGAGCCATCCGCTCACCGAGGACCGCATGCGCGACGTCGAGGCGCGCGCCGCCGCGCTGCCACGGCCCGTGAACGCGCCGGTCGCGACGGCGCGCGCGTCGAGCTTCTCGCAGGTGAACCTGATGTTCGCGAAGGACTGACCGGCGCCGTGCGGCGTGCGCTTCCGAGCCTCGCGCTCGCGGCCCTCGTCGGCTGCGGCGGGCTCCGCGGTCCCGAGGTCGACCCGACGGAGCACGTGCGCGGCGAGCACCAGCGGGTCCTCCAGGAGCCGATCGACCGGCTCTGGCCCGCCATGCTCGACGCGCTCGCCGGCGAGGGGCTCGCCGTCGCGCACGCCGACCGGGCGCGCGGCGCGATCGCGACCGGCCCGCTCCGGCTGAGCGGTCGCGACGCCACCAAGCGGCTCGGCGAGATCGGCGACCTCTCCCACGCCCGGAGCGCCGGGCTCGAGCGGGTCTCCGAGCTCGAGGTCCGGTACTACCTCCTCCTCTCCGCCAGCGGCGACACGGGCACGACCGTCAATATCCGCAGCGGCATCGAGGCGATCGACCGCGGCGACACGGCGATCCTCGCGCCCGGCGTGTTCCAGATCCTCCCGCGCCGCGTCGACGTGCCGTCGCGCGGCGTGGTCGAGCGCGAGCTGATGCGGCGGCTGGTCGCCGGGCTCTTCTCCGCCGAGGAGACGCTCTTCATGCTCGGTGAGCCGGGCGTTGACTGAGCCGGCACTCGTCCTCGACGTCGAGCGGCTGACCTTCGGCTTCGACGCACTCGCCCATCACGGGCGGCAGGTGGTCTTCGTCCCGTACGCCGCACCCGGTGACCGCGTGGCGGCTGCCGTCGTCGAGAAGCACCCCGGCTACCTCCGGGCCCGGGCCCTGTCGGTCCTCGAGCCGGGCCCCGACCGCGTGCTGCCCGGCTGCCGCTGGTACCCGACCTGCGGCGGGTGCCAGTGGCAGCACGTCCGCCCGACGGCGCAGCGGGCGGCCAAGGCGGCGATCGTCGCCGAGCAGCTCGCCCGCCTCGGCGGCGTCCGCGACGCCGACGTCCGGCCGACGCTGCCCTCGCCCGCCGACTGGGGCCATCGCGCGCGGATCACGCTGGCCGTCGAGGGACGGCGGATCGGCTACCGGCGCGCGCGCTCGCACGCGCTGGTGGAGGTCGGTGACTGCCCGATCGCCGACCCGGCGCTGTCGGCGCACCTCCCCGCCGCCCGCGCGTGGGTCGGGGCGCTCCGGGTCCCGCTCGAGCGTGTCACGATCGCCGCCGTGCCGGACGGCGTCGTGCTCGCGGGAAGCGCCACCGCCCCGCCGGGGCCGGTCGATCTGGCCGCGAGCGAGGCCCTCGCCGCGCGCGTCGCGACCGTCCGGGGCACGATCGTCGCGGGCGGCGGCGTCCGGCTCGTCGCCGGGGACCCGACCGTGCGCGTGCCGCTCGAGCCGGGCCTCGACCTCGAGGTGCCGGCCGACGTCTTCACCCAGGTGAACCCTGGCGCCAACCGGACGCTGGTCGAGACCGTACTGTCGCTCGGACGGTTCACCGCCGGGGAGCGCGTCCTCGACCTCTACTGCGGCGCCGGGAACCTGAGCCTGCCGGTCGCGCGGCGCGGCGCCGCGGTGCTCGGTATCGAGCGCGACGAGGTGGCCGTCGCGGCGGCCCGCGCGAACGCGACGCGTCTCCGCCTCGCGGGGGCGACGTTCCGGGCGGCGTCGGTCGTGGACGCACTCCGCGACGTCGCGGCGGGAACGGTCGACGCGGTCGTCCTCGACCCGCCGCGCGCCGGCGCCGCCGACGCGCTCGACGCCCTCGCGGCCCTCCGCGCGCCGCGGATCGTCTACGTCTCGTGCGACCCGGCGACGCTCGCGCGCGACGTGAAGCGTCTCGTCGCGTGCGGCTATCGCACGGGCGTCGTGCAGCCGATCGACGTGTTCCCGCAGACGTATCACGTCGAAACCGCGGCGGAATTACGCTTGACTTGAAGAAAGTGCGCCCCTATTGTCCCGGCGGGTGGCCGAGCGAGAGCGCGCTCGCGCGCCCCGGGAGGACCGCCGTACATGGCGAAGCACAGCGAGAAAGCCGCCCGCCCCAAGGTCACGATCATCCCGGGCCGCGGCGTGAGCCAGACGATCAACTATCTGCTCGAGGATCGTGACGACCTCGAGTGGCTGGTGGCGGTCGGCCGCAACAAGAACGGCGAGATCTTCTTCTACGACACGGGTGGCGACATCGTCGAGGACCTCGGCACCCTCGAGTACCTGAAGGAACGGATCACGCGCGCGCACTTCGGCGACGAGCCGGAGTAGCCCGGAAGCGTTGCGGGCGGTCTCGCGAGTCTAACGCGAGCCCGCCGAGGCCCTGCGGACGACGGCGGACGCCGCGTCCACGAGCGGCGCGAGCTCGGGCGTGAGCTTGGCAGCCGGCGCCTCGCGTCGGCGCGAGCCGCCGAAGGCGAGGAACGTGACGCGCACCGTCCCCGCCTCGACGGGCGGTCGGCCGGTGCTCACGGGGCCGCGGTCGCCGGC
>CAZLYE010000024.1:0-3899 GCA_964562865.1 uncultured Binatia bacterium (SeqCode)
GGCCGAGGGCGAGGAGCAGGAAGACCTGTACCACCCCGACGTCGACGTCAAACCGGAGTGAGGATCCGTGCCATGCGAATGATCGTCCTTGGCATCCTGCTGGTCGCCGCGCTCTCCGGGGCCGCGCCCGCGGACGGGCCGCGCACCGTGGTCGACGAGATCACGAAGTCCGCCCTCGACGTGCTCGGCAACAAGAGCCTCGCCGTCGACGACAAGCGCCATCGCCTGGAGACGATCGTGTACGCGCACGTCGACTTCGACACGATGTCGCGCCTCGTTCTCGCGCGGAACTGGAACCAGCTCTCGCCCGCACAGCAGACGGACTTCGTCACGCTCTTCAAGGAGCACCTCTCGATGACCTACGGCCGGAACATCGAGAACTACAAGAACGAGCACGTGGAGATCGTCGGCGACCGCGAGGAGCCGCGCGGCGACTGGACCGTGCAGACGAAGATCCTCCGCGGCGGGGGCGCCAGTGACATCCTCGTGGATTACCGCCTGCGGAAGGGCGGCAGCAGCGACTGGCGCGTCATCGACATCGTCATCGAGCGCGTGAGCCTGGTCTCGAACTACCGCTCGCAGTTCCAGGAGATCGTGAGCCAGGGCGGCCCGACCAAGCTGCTCGACGTGCTGCGGGACAAGAACGCGCGGCGCGAGCCGCTCGAGTCCTGAGACGCCCGGCGGCGTCTCGCGCGACCGTCAGCTCCCAGCCGCACGTTCGCCCGCGCGCGCCACGCCCGCGCCGCCGGCCGGGGCGTTGTAGTCCAGCGCGAACGTGAGCGCCGGGAACGCCTTCGGCAGGCGCATCAGATTCCAGACGAAGACGCCGACCGCCATGCGGTCGAGCCACGACGAGGTGGGCCACCCGAAGTGTACGCGCACCTCGCGCCCTTCGAGCTCGTCCACGAGCAACGCGAGGAGCGCAGAGATGCTGCGGTAGACGCTCCCGCCCTGGATCGGGAAGCGGTAGTGGTTGGGGGCGAGCTTCTCGGGCATCGGCTGGCGCGGCGAGAAGAACGTCACGAAGGCCGCGTTCGCGGAGGTGCCGAGGACGTCGAGCTCCCCCGGCCGCCGGAAGTAGACGTCGAGCGGGCCGTCGCTGTCGCCGAGCGCCAGGAGCAGCTCCATCGGATAGTCGCTTCGCCGGACCTGCTTCACCTCGGGACCGTACCGGCGCGAGAGCGGGATGCCGAAGGCGAGGAGCACCGTCACGACGCCGCCCCAGAGCGCCAGCCCGTACGGCTTGTGGGCCGCCAGGTAGAAGAAGCAGGCGAGCAGGATCGCCTCGAGCGCCAGCGTGCCGACACGCGACGTGTAGTAGGCGCGGATCTCCTTCGTCCCCATGAAGTAGCGGTAGATCAGCAGACACCCGACGTTGATGCAGAAGCTCGCGACCAGGCCGATCGCGTACATGTCGGCCAGGATCGACTGCGACCCGCGCGTCAGGATGATGATCCCCGTGTACATGAGGCCGTTCAGGATGTGGATGCGGTAGAGCGACGCGCGGCGGTTCGTCGCGATGAGCCAGTCGAACTTGTAGCGGTGGGCGACGCGCTCGAGCAGCTCGCTCGAGGCCACGTACGCCGTGTTGACGGCCATGATGAGGATGATGCTCCCGAACACGCCGACGAGGACGCCGAAGGGCACGTTCCCCACGATCGTCGCCCAGTGCGTGATGAGGTCCTCCTCGTGCGCGTGCAGGTCGATCGGTGCCGAGAGCGCGAGGGCGGAGATGACCGGCGTCACGATGCCGACCGTGAGCGCGAGGAACCAGTAGGCCCTGGAGATGTCGCGCCAGCTCTGCACGAGGCCCGCCGTCTGGATGACCGACTCGATCCCGGAGTACGCGAGCACGCAGAAGGCGACGCCCGTCGTGATGCTCGCCACCGCGTGCGGCACCCCGTGGCGGGCGAGGTCGCCCACCACGCTCGCGCCGCTGTCGTAGATGACGTGGGGACTCGTGGGGTCGATGTGGAGAATCCCGAGCGTGATCAGGTTCAGGAGGACGAATGCGGCGGCGACGAAGATGCCGAACGTGACGCGAGCGTTCTCCCGGATGCCGAGGATGTTCAGCCCGGCGACGGCCCAGATCACCGCCAGGATGAGTACGCGCTCGACC
This sequence comes from uncultured Binatia bacterium (SeqCode), assembly GCA_964562865.1. GTDB lineage: Bacteria > Desulfobacterota > Binatia > DP-6 > DP-6 > CAZLYE01. The sequence continues at coordinate 2,120 of CAZLYE010000024.1, forward strand.
CCCGGCCCCATCGGCAGGAAGGCCGTGCCGTTGTAGACCGCGCTCACGGTCGAGATGCAGGCGGTCAGGATGTAGTCGACCATGATCGACGCGACCGCGACGAAGGACGCGACCGGACCGAGGACGAAGTACGAGAACGAGTAGACGCCGCCCCCGCGGATCTCGTGCAGCTCGAGGATCTGCGCGATCTCGACCATCCGGGTCGACAGCACCCGGATGATGAGCGAGGTGAACGCGATGAAGAAGATCGCGTGCATCCCGATGAACCGGTGCGCTTCGGCGGGCGCGTAGAAGATCGACGTGAGCTCGTCCATCAGCGTGATGACGCCGATCGAGAGCCAGGTGAGGTACCACTTGCCGCCCTTCGCGAAGCCGAGCAGACCCGGCCGCTGCAGGATGACCGCGAAGACCGCGAGCAGGATGACGTTCAGCCAGAAGAGGACGAGGATGGTCATCGCAGCTCCAGCGCCGCGAACAGCTCGTCGAGCGCCGCGACTCCCTCCGCGCGCGTCCCGTCGACCGACGCGAGCCCGCGGGCCGTGCTCGCCGGGAGGATGCAGCGCCGGAACCCCTGTCGCGCCGACTCCCTCATCCGCGCATCGGCACGCGCCACCCCGCGCACCTCGCCCGTGAGCCCCACCTCGCCCCACACGACCACGTCCGCCGGGACGGCGCGCCCGCGGACCGAGGACGCCACCGCGGCCACGACGGCGAGGTCGGCGGCCGGCTCGTCCACGCGGAGCCCTCCCGCGACGTTCAGGAACACGTCCTGGTCGGCGAGCGGGACACGCATCCGCTTCTCGAGGACGGCGAGGAGGAGCGCCACGCGGCCGGGGTCGAGGCCGATGGCGGCACGGCGCGGCATCGCGAGCCCGGAGCGCGACACGAGCGCCTGGATCTCCACCAGGACCGGGCGGCTGCCCTCGAGCGTTGCGAGGACGACGGAGCCCGGCGCACCGACGGGCCGCTCGGCCAGGAAGGCGGCCGACGGGTTCGGCACCTCGACGAGCCCGCGCTCGCCCATCTCGAACACCGCCACCTCGTTGGTCGACCCGAAGCGATTCTTGACGGCGCGGAGCACGCGGAGCGCGTGTGCGCCATCACCCTCGAAATAGAGGACCGTGTCGACGAGGTGCTCGAGGACGCGCGGCCCGGCGAGCGTACCCTCCTTGGTCACGTGGCCGACCAGGAGGCAGGCGACCCCGCTCACCTTGGCGCGCGTGACGAGGAGCGCGGCCGACTCACGCACCTGCCCGACGCTCCCCGGCGCGGAGCCGAGCGCGCTCGTGTGGAGCGTCTGGATCGAGTCCACCACCACCGCGGCGGGGCGCGCGGACGCGATCAGGTCGCCGACCGCCTCCGCGCCCGTCTCCGACACGACGAGGACGCCGCTCTCCGCCATCCCGAGCCGGTCCGCACGCATGCGGACCTGCTCCGGCGACTCCTCGCCCGCGACGTAGAGGACGGTGAGGCCCTGGCTGGCGAGCGCTCCGCAGGCCTGGAGCGCGAGCGTCGACTTCCCGATCCCGGGATCGCCGCCGATCAGGACCACCGATCCCTGCACGAGCCCGCCGCCGAGGACCCGGTCGAGCTCGGTGAGGCCGGTCGTCCGGCGGGCGGCGTCGCCGGCGGTCACGGCCACGAGCGGCCGCGGCGCGCCGCCCGACGCGGCGACCGCCCGGACGCCGCGCCCGCGCGCGTCGGGAAGCACCTCCTCGACCATCGTGCTCCACGCCTCGCAGCCCGGACACTGGCCGAGCCAGCGCGGCGCGCTGTGCCC
>CAZLYE010000025.1:0-3112 GCA_964562865.1 uncultured Binatia bacterium (SeqCode)
AGCCCGTCGCCGTCGCTGTCCACGAGCGCCGCGGGCCGCGCGGCCGCGACCTGCGCGCTCAGGAGGCATCCGAGTGCGAGGAGCGGCAACGCGCGCCGACCGAGCATGGCGAGCGTCGGTACCCTCACCGCCACTCGAAAATCAACCGAAAAATGCGCTATATGCGGTAGCTCATGCCGTTCGCACCGGCGCTCGCCGACGCGCTCCGCAACGCGAAGCAGATCTGGGTCGCCACCCGGCGGAAGGACGGCCGGCCGAGCAAGGCCGTCCCGATCTGGTTCATGGTCGACGGCGACGCGATCTACTTCGCGACCGGGCCCGAGAGCCACAAGGCCCGCCGCATCGCACGCGGGAGCCCGCTCCTCGTCTGGGTCGGTCGCGCGGACGGGCCGCACTTCGTCGGCCGCGCCGAGCTCGTCCGCGATCCCGCCATCGCGGAGCGTATGGCGCCCGTCTACGACCGGAAGTACTGGATCTCGTGGCTCGGCCTCTTCCGCCCGCGTCCGGCGCGCGTCCGCGAGGGGAAGACCGTCATCGTGAAGGTCGCAGCACCGGCGGAGTGACCCGGTCGCCCACGATCTCGCGCCGCGCGGGATCGTAGCGCATCGCGAGCTCGCCGCGCGCGATCGCGAGGAGCGTGTCCCCGACCAGCTCGCGGCGCCAGCCGTGCGACACCTCGAGCTCGTCGGAGGTACCGCCGTTCACCGCCTGCGCGCCGAGCGCCTCGATGTCGCGTCCGCTCGCGATCACCTCGGGCGCGATGTCCTCGCGCTCGGCGACTGCCTGGACGGCGGCACGGAGGAGCGCGGTGAGACCCGGCGGGGGACCCTTCCGTCGATGGCGTGGCGGCGGCTCGGGCCGGCGGTCGGGCGGGCACGCGAGCCCGGCGCGGATGGCGGCGACGATCGCCTTCCCGTGGCGGTCGGCCGTCCCGGCGCTCAGGCCGCGCACCTGCTTCAGCTCCTCGGGGCGCTCCACCGGACGCGCGGCGAGTGACGTGAGGACGATGTCGTTCGTGATGAAGTTCGGGCGGATGTCGGCGCGGGCGGCCGCCCGCTCGCGCCACGCCGCGAGCTCGCGCAGCACGGCGAGCTCGCGCGCCCCGAGGCGCTGCCAGCCCTTGACCGTCCGGTAGCGCTCCTCGTCAGGCAGGTCCGCGAAGCGGGCGGCGTCCTCCAGGCCGCGGAGCTCCTCCTCCACCCACGCGCTCCGCCCGCGCTTCTCGAGGTCGGCGCGCAGGCGGTCGTGCAGCGGGAGGAGATGGACGACGTCCTCCACCGCGTACGCGAGCTGCTCCGGCCGGAGCGGGCGCCGCGTCCAGTCGGTGTAGGTCTGGTCCTTCCGGATCCGGACGTCGAGCACGCGCTCGAGGAGCACCGTGAGCCCCACCTGGAGCCCGTAGCCGAGGAACGCCGCGACCACCTGCGTGTCGACGACGCCGCGCACGGGCGCGCCCATGAGCGTCGCGAAGATCTCGAGGTCCTGTCCGCCCCCGTGCAGGACGACCGGCACGGCCGGATCGCGGAGGAGCGGGAACAGCGGGGAGAGATCGCGGAGGGCGAGCGCGTCGATCGCGACGGCGCCTCGGTCGGTCGCCACCTGCACGACGCCGAGGATGGGCCGGTACGTCCGCTCCCACACGAACTCCGTGTCGAGCGCCACCCGGCCGGCGCGGCGCACGTCGTCGACCAGGTGGGCGAGCTCGTCGGCGGCCGTGAGGAGACGCGGGGACGTCGGCACGGGGGCTCGTAGCTATCCCGGCCCGCCCCACCTCGCAACTCGCACTCGACGCCGGCCGCCGGTCCTTGCTATCCCCGGGCGATGGGAGACGCCGCCCTCGAATCGTTCCGCGCCGAGCTCCGCGCGTGGCTCGACGCCAACGTCCCCGACGCGCTCCGCCCGGAGAACGCTGCACGCCTCTCCGACGATGAGCGCGTCCGCGGCCTCCGAGCCTGGCAGCGCCGCCTCGCGGACGCGCGCTGGGTCGGGATCACGTGGCCGAAGGAGTACGGCGGTCGCGACGCGAGCATCCCGGAGCAGATCGTCCACGTGGAGGAGATGGCGCGCGCCCGGGCACCCGAGATCATCGGCAACCTCGGGATCGGGATCGCGGGTCCGCCGATCCTCGCGTACGGCACCGAGGACCAGAAGCGTCGCTTCGCGCGCCGCATCCTCGCCGCCGACGACCTCTGGTGCTTCGGCTTCTCCGAGCCGGGCGCGGGCTCGGATCTCGCCTCGCTCCGTACGCAGGCCGTCCTCGACGGCGACCACTTCGTCGTGACGGGACAGAAGGTGTGGACGACGCTCGGCCACCACGCCGACTGGTGCATGCTGCTCGCGCGCACCGACCCGTCGTCGCGGCGGTCGAAGGGCATCTCCTGCCTGCTCGTCGACATGAAGAGCCCGGGCATCACGGTCCGGCCGCTCCGGCAGATCACCGGCGAGGCGGAGTTCAACGAGATATTCTTCGACGCGGTCCGCGTGCCGCGCGAGAACCTCCTCGGCACGCTCCACGAGGGCTGGCAGATCGCGGTCGCGGCGCTGCAGAACGAGCGCGGGATCCTCTACGTCGTCGGCATGCAGATCGCGCTCAAGCAGGCGCGCGACCAGTTGATCGAGTTCGCCCGGGCGCGCGGCGCCGGCCGCGACCGCGTCCTGCGCCAGGAGCTCGCCGCCTTCTGGCTCGGCACGGAGATCTTCCGGACGACCTGCCAGCGGACGCTCGACAAGCTCCTCCGCATGGGCATGCCCGGCCCCGAGGCGTCGATCATCAAGCTCCACTGGACGGAGCTCGTCCAGACGATGCCGCGGCTCGGGATGCAGATCCTCGGTCCGGAGGGCCTCCTCTACGACACGCCGGAGCCGCGCGCGGCGGACCGCTCCTCGGAGCAGTGGATCCAGCGCGGATACCTGGGCTCGACGGCGGCGAGCATCGCGTCGGGGACGTCGGAGATCATGCGGGGGATCATTGCCATGCAGGTGCTCGGCTTGCCGCGGGGGGCGTAGCGTTTAGGCGCGCGCGGGAGGCCGCCGGCTCCTCGCAGGTCCTTGGGGCGACGACGGCGGACCGTCGTCGCCCCCTCCCACTCGTCGACGGCGCCCCCCTCCCTCC
>CAZLYE010000026.1:0-3425 GCA_964562865.1 uncultured Binatia bacterium (SeqCode)
TCCGCGGTCGCGCTGGACGCGGGGCGACCGTCGATCGCCCAGCCCTCCGCCGTCCGACGGGCGGAGAACCGACGGTCGCCGAGGTCCACGTCGATCCCGCGGATCGCGTGCCGTGCGACGCCGACGACGCGGTGGCCACGCACCGCCTCGCGGCCCGTGCGCCGCTCCGGAGCGCGGACGAGGAGCACGAGCACGGCGCCGAGCGCGACCAGGCCCGCGAGAACGAGCGTCCGTCGCAGCCGCGCTACCCCGCGCGCCGGCGGACGCCGACCAGCGTGAGCCCGAGGAGGAGCACCATCGCCGGCTCCACCACCACGCCGGCGAGGAAGATCGCGCGCGCCTGCGCCTCCGTCAGCACGAGCGGGGAGAGCGGCCGGATCACCTCGGGGACCGTCTTGTTCCGCGTCCCGGTGAGCGCCTCCTCACCGCCCGCCCACGCGACCGCGTTGAGCGCGAGGTCGCGGTTGCCGAGCAGGTCGAGGTACGCGTCGCTCGCGAAGTCGGCGTCGCCCACCACCACGAGGCGGCCCGAGCGCTCCCCGCCGCCCGCGACCTCCGCCATGACCACCACCGACGCCGAGCCGGGCACGTCGTGCTTCGCCTCGGACGGCTCGTCGCCGCGGCGCGCGCGGGCGGCGTCGGCCATCGCCCACGCGGTCGGCGCGGTCCGCGCGATGCTCTCGGCATCGATGCCCGTCACGGGCGCCACGACGTCGACCGTCCGCGCCGAGGGGAGCACCACCCCGCTCTCGATCGGGTTCGTGGACGGGTCGGACACCGGGTTACCGCGCTTGAAGAGCTCCACCACCGCGGCGAGCCCGTCCGTGCCGAGGAGGCGCCGCTCCCGGTCGACGATGAAGTCGTCGCTGAGCCGGATTCCCATCGTGGCGAGGAACGCTGACACGTTCGGCAGCGACGCGGGATCGAGGAACATGAGCACGCCGCCGCCCGACTTGAGGTAGCGCGCCAGCTCGACGAGCTCCTGCGGCAGGAAGTCGTGCTTCGGGCCGGCGATGACGACGAGGTCCGTCCCGTCGGGCACCGGTCCGTCGAGGAGCGAGTGCCCCTCGGGCGCCCAGTTCTCGGCGCCGAGCGCGGCCGCGAGCCGACCGTAGCTCTCCTGGTCGCCGCCCGGCGCCCGCTCGCCGTGCCCGGCCGTGAAGACGAGCCGCCGCGAGCGGCCACGGATGGCGCGGAGGATCCCGCCCGCGAGCTCCTCCTCCGGCGCGGCGAGACTCACCGTCCGGTGGCCGCCGTACTCGACGGCCGCACGCCCGTACTGCTCGATCCCGAGGCTCCGGGCGCGGTCCGGAAAGCGGTCGAGGTCGTAGAGCTCGAACTCCACCCGGTGGTTGACCGCGCGGAAGCGCTCGAGCAGCTCGGCGTACTGCTCGCGCGTCCCCCGCCGGAAGAACACCGTGACGTGGAGCGGCCCCGCGATCTCCTCGAGGACCTTCCGCGTCACCGGCGAGAGGGAGAGCGTGCGCGTCGGCGTCAGATCGAAGCGGCGGTTGGTCCGCTCGGCGACGACCTGCACGAGGCCGAGCCCGACGAGCAGCAGGCACACCTGGAGGCCGAGGTGGGTCCAGTTCCGCGTCGCGCGTCCGAGGCGCATCACCGCACTCCGCGCCAGCGGCGCGCGTCGAGCGCGAAGAAGGTGAAGCCGAGGAACGCGACCGTGAAGAGCGTGAGGTAGGCGACGTTCCCGGTGTCGATGGCCCCGCGCGCGAACGTGTAGAAGCGATCGAAGAGCGAGAACGGCACGAGGAGGCGGAGCGTGACCTCGTTCACCGCGGCCTCGTTCCACGTGATCACCCAGAAGAAGAGGAGCACGCCGTAGGTCGCGGCACCGGCCACGAGCTGGCTCTCCGTGAGCGCCGAGACGGCGAGCCCGCAGGCGATGAACGCCGCCGCGAGGAGCCAGAGCCCGACGTAGCCCGCGACCAGCGGTCCGGCGGCCACCGGGTGGAAGCGTGCGACCATCACCGGGTAGACGGCCGTCGCCGCCAGCATGAGCGTCACGACGGCGAGGCAGCCGATGAACTTCCCGGCGATGATCTCGGCGTCGCGCACCGGGTACGTCCAGAGGAGCTCGAGCGTGCCGAGCTTCCGCTCCTCGGCGAAGAGCCGCATGGTGAGGAGCGGGACCAGCACGAGGAGGAGCCGCTGCACGTCGAGGAACTCGTACTGCCAGAGCCCGCGCGGCAGATCCATCCCGCCCATCAGCACGAAGAAGCCGAGGTTCGTGTAGAAGAAGTAGCCCGAGAGGACGAGGAAGACGGTCGCGAGCCCGTAGAACAGGAACGAGGTGAAGTAGAGACGCAGCTCCTTCCCGGCGATGGCGAGGACGGTCACGGCCGCCCCTGCCCGTCGGCGACGAGTTGGAGGAAGACGTCCTCCAGATCCGGCGTCTCCTCACGCAGCTCGCGGATCGCCCACCCGCGCCGCTGCATCGCCTCGCCGGCGGCGCGCGCGGCGTCGCCGTCCGCGGGGCCCTCGAGCAGGAACCGCCCGGCCGCGCGCTCGACGCGCTCGACCCCCGGGATCGCCGCGAGCGCCATCGCGACGTCGTCCGCCGGTCCCTCGACCCGCAGCACCACGCGCTGGCGCCGACCGAGCCGCGCGCCCAGCTCGAGCGGCGTGCCCTCGCCGACGAGCCGTCCGCGGGCGATCACGATCACCCGCTCGCAGAGCGTCTCCACCTCGGACAGGATGTGGCTCGAGAAGAAGACGGTCCGGTCTCCGCGGAGCGCGCGCACCATGTCGCGGATCTCGACCACCTGCCCGGGGTCGAGGCCGATCGTCGGCTCGTCGAGGATGAGGATCGGCGGGTCTCCGCACAGGGCCTGGGCGAGCCCGACGCGCTGCCGGTAGCCTTTGGAGAGCGTCCCGATGCGCCGCCGCGCGACGCTCTCGAGCCCGCACGAGGCGAGCACGGCCGCGACCGCGCGTGCCCTGTCCACGAAGGCCAGGCGCTTCATCCGCGCGACGAAGCGGAGATACTCGTCGACGCGGAGATCGGGATAGAAGGGCGCGTACTCGGGGAAGTATCCGACGGCGCGCCGGCACGCGAGCGGCTCGCGCGCGGGATCGCGGCCGGCGATCCGCACCTCCCCGCTGGTCGGGGGAAAGATGCCGGCGAGGACGCGCATCGTCGTCGTCTTGCCGGCGCCGTTCGGCCCGAGGAAGCCGACGATCTCGCCGCGCCCGACGACGAACGAGATGCCACGGACGGCTTCGACGGCGCCGAACGTCTTGGTGAGCTCGCGCACCTCGATCATGTGCCGGGGCACAGTTTCTCGGCCGGGCTGGGTTCGATGTCAAATCCGGGCGCGAGGGCCGGGCGGATCCGCTCACCCCAGCTCGGCGAGCAGCTCGGCGGTCAGCTGGTCGAGGTGCGTCAGGCGGCGGGCGGCGCCGGTGAA
>CAZLYE010000027.1:0-3111 GCA_964562865.1 uncultured Binatia bacterium (SeqCode)
GACCATCTACGCCGGGACGTCCGAGGTGCAGCGGAACGTCATCGCCCAGCGAGTCCTCGGCCTGCCGAGAGGAGCCTGATGACCGACATCATCGACGTGTGGACGCAGCACATCTCCGGCACCGCGCCCGGCAAGAACCCCGCGGGCGAGAACGTGTTCCGCAACTACGGCATGCTCGACGTCTACTTCAACGGCACCGACGTCGCGAAGATGATCGACGCGATGGACCGTCACGGCGTGCGGACGGCGCTCATGGCCGGCGACAACGAAGCGGTCGCGAAGGCGCAGAACGTGCACCCGGGCCGCATCTTCGGGCAGTACCACGCGAGCCCGACCGACATCATGAAGGCGGTCCGCGAGCTCGACCACTACGTCCGCCAGTGCGGCTTCGTCGCGCTCCGCATCGAGCCCTTCATGTGGCGAAAGGTCCCGACCGACCGCGCGTACTACGCGCTCTACGCCAAGGCGGCGGAGCTCGGCGTCACCTTCCAGACGCAGGTCGGCCACACGGGGCCGCTCTATCCGTCGGAGACCGGACGGCCGCTCTACATCGACGAGGTGGCCCTCGACTTCCCGGAGCTGCGGATCGTCTGCGGCCACATCGGGTGGCCGTGGACCGAGGAGATGATCGCCGTCGCGTGGAAGCACCGGAACGTCTGGATCGACACCTCGGCGCACGTCCCGAAGCACTACCCGCCGGAGTTCGTCCACTTCATGAAGACGTTCGGCAAGGACAAGGTCTGCTTCGCGACCGACTACCCGCTCCTCCAGTGGGCCCGCGTGCTGAAGGAGGTCGACGCGCTCGAGCTCCCGGCCGAGGTGAAGCGGCGGTTCCTCCACGACAACGCCGTGAAGGCGTTCAACCTGAAGGTCTGACGGATGGCAGAGACGGAGAACCTCCTCTTCAAGGTCGAGAACGGCGTCGGCTGGGTCATTCTCAACCGCCCCGAGGCGCGGAACGCGCTGAACGCGGACATGCGCGAGAAGTACCTCACGTCGCTCGCGCGCTGCGCCGACGATCCGGACGTCCGCGCCGTCGTCCTCACCGGCACCGGGAAGGGCTTCTGCACGGGCGCCGACCTCTCCGGCTCGCGCGCCGCGACCGGCGCCGCCGCGCCGCCCCATCCGGGCGCGACGCGCGACGCGATGCGTCCGAGCCAGCGCGTCATCCGCGCGCTCTGGGACCTGGAGAAGCCGATCGTCGCCGGCGTGAACGGCGTCGCCGCCGGCCTCGGTGCGCACCTCGCCTACGCGTGCGACCTCGTCGTCGCGGCCGACGACGCCCGGTTCATCGAGGTCTTCGTCCGCCGCGGGATCGCGCTCGACGCCGGCGGCGGGTTCCTCCTGCCGCGCCACCTGGGGCTCCACAAGGCGAAGGAGCTCGTCTTCCTCGGCGACGATCTCACGGCGCAGGACGCGGAGCGCCTGGGGCTCGTGAACAAGGTCGTCCCCGCCGCGGAGCTCGAGAAGACGGTCCGCGAGTGGGCCGAGCGTCTCGCGCAGGGTCCGACGTTTGCGATCGGCCTCTCGAAGCGGATCCTCAACCGCTCTCTCCAGGCGGACATGGACACGCTCTTCGCCGAGGAGGCGTTCACCCAGGCGCTCGTCGCGAACAGCGAGGACATGCGCGAGGGGATCCGGTCGTTCATGGAGAAGCGCCCGCCGGCGTTCAAGGGGCGATGAGCGGGGAGCGACACCTCGCCGTCGTCCGGGCCGGGTGCTCCGCCCAGGCACGCGAGTGGGTCGACCGCACGTTCGCGCGCCTGGAGCCGCCGCTCGACCGCGCGACGTTCCAGGCCGCCTTCGCAGGGGCGACGCGGCGGGTCGGTGCGGAGCAGGTCGCGGGCGAGGACGAAGCCCGACCCCTCGACGAGGTGGCCCGCACGGCCCTCCTCCTCCGCGCGCTCGACTGCCTCGCGCCGGCGGAGCACGCGGCCTTCGTCGACGAGGTCTACCGGCGCGGCGACAGCCGCGAGCAGGCGGCCGTCCTCCGCACGCTCGCGCTCCTGCCGGAGCCCGTGCGCTTCCTCGCGACCGCCGTCGAGGCCTGCCGCACGAACGTGCGCGTCGTCTTCGAGGCGATCGCGTGCGGGAACCCGTATCCCGCCGCGCACTTCCCCGACCTCGCGTTCAACCAGATGGTGCTGAAGGCGCTCTTCGTCGAGCTGCCGCTCGCGTCCGTCATCGGGCTCCGGGCACGCCTCACCCCCGAGCTCCGCCGCATGGCGGACGACTACGCCCGCGAGCGGCGCGCGGCCGGGCGTTCCGTCCCGGACGACATCGCGATCCTCACCGAGGCGAGAGGGAGCGCTGCATGAAGCTCTTCGACCCGCACATCCACATGACGTCGCGCACGACCGACGACTACCAGGCGATGGCCGCCGCCGGCATCGTCGCGGTCGTCGAGCCCGCCTTCTGGCTCGGCCAGCCGCGCACGCACGTCGGGACCTTCGAGGACTACTTCCACTCGCTCCTCGGGTGGGAGCGCTTCCGGGCGAGCCAGTTCGGCATCTCCCACTTCTGCACGCTCGCCCTCAATCCCAAGGAGGCGAACAACCCGGCCGTCGCCCAGGGCGTGATCGACCTCCTACCGCGCTACCTCGAGAAGGACGGCGTGGTGGCCGTCGGCGAGGTCGGCTTCGACGACGGCACCGCGGCCGAGGAGAAGTACCTCGCCATCCAGCTCGAGCTCGCGATCGAGTTCGACCTGCCCGTGCTCCTCCACACGCCCCACCGGGACAAGAAGCGCGGGACGGAGCGGAGCCTCGCGATCGTGCGCGACCACCGGATCGCGGAGGAGCGCGTGCTCATCGACCACAACAACGAGGAGACGCTGCCGCTCGTGCTCGCGACCGGCTGCTGGGCGGCGCACTCGATCTATCCCGACACCAAGATGGACGAAGACCGGATGACGGCGTTGGTCCAGCAGTACGGGAAGGAGCGAATCATCATCAACAGCGCGGCCGACTGGGGGAAGAGCGACCCGCTGAAGGTGCCGAAGACCGTAGCCCGGATGCGCGCTGCGGGAATCGCCGAAGCCGACATCGCGACGATCGTGTGGACGAACCCCATTCGGTTCTTCGCCCAGAGCGGGCGCCTCGACATCGGCGA